>CALCCW010000176.1:0-16494 GCA_937900185.1 uncultured candidate division Zixibacteria bacterium
CTGAGTGTGAGAGGGAGTATGGCGAATTATCATAGTGATACAATGGGAGCTTATCACGTTGCTGTGGTTTTTTTTTTTTTTTTTTGTCTTTTTTTGTTCGTTTTTTTTTTTTTTTTTCAAGCAGAAGACGGCATACGAGATATATCAGTGTGACTGGAGTTCAGACGTGTGCTCTTCCGATCTCTAGGCGAACTTTCACTCACTCGACTCGCAAAGACTGAATGGAGGGTTTTTCAACAAGCTCTATGGCATTGTATAATCAATGCCACTTATATATTATGTTGTTAATACGGTAGTTTCTTTGTCAAGCTCAGTTCTAACAGCAGCAGCAATAGTTGATTTGGTGAATGGTTTTTTGACAAAAGCACCAACGCCTAATTTTTGTGCTTCAACCACTCTCTTAGATTCAGAAAAACCTGAAACAATGATGGCTTTTTGTTGAGGATTAGTTTCGAGAATTTGTCTGTATGTTTCGGTTCCATCTATTCCGGGTGACATGATCATATCAAGGATTATAATATCCTGGGGGGTTTCTTTTAGAAATTCAACAGCTTGTTCTCCACTTGTAACAGTATTGACTTTGTAGCCAAGTTTTTTTAGAAGTTGTGTAGATACTTCTCGCTGGATATCATCATCATCAACAACTAAAACTTTTTCGGTGCCGATTTTTGATTGTTCTGTGTCTGTCTTTTCTGTTTCCCCTTTGGAAATTGGAAAGTAGAGGTAGAACGACGTTCCAACACCGACTTTACTGTATAAGTCAAGATAGCCGTTATGATCTTTAATGACCGAATCAACAACGCTCATTCCAAGCCCTGATCCTGATTTTTTGCCAGCTGATTTTGTAGAAAAGAAAGGGTCAAGAATTTTCTGGATTATGTTATCAGGAATCCCGCATCCGTTATCAGTCACAGTCAGCTTAACATATTCACCTTTGGGAACACGTCCAAACGCAATAGATGTATCATCGGCATAATAATTTTCGGTTTTAATAGTAATGATTCCGTTATTTTGCATAGCATCTTGGGCATTTACCAAAAGATTAGTAAGCATCCGATGAATTTGGGCGGAGCCGCCTTTTATTTTCTTAAGACGTTCGGATAGTTCTACATTACATTTTATCGTGTTTGTTCGAGATTCCATTTCTTTGACGGTATGTAGAATTATATGGTTTAGATTTATTACATCTTGATTGTAATGACCTCTTCTTCCCATAGTGAGCAGATCTTGATTTATTTCAGAAATTTTTGTTGCAGCTTGTTCAATAGTATCAAGATATGACTGTGCCGGATGGTCTTGAGGAAGTTCTTCACGGATAAACTCGGGGTATGCCATTATTGGTGCCAAGAGATTATTAAAGTCGTGAGCAACCTGCCCGGCGATAATGCCTGCCATTTCAAGTCGTTCGGCTCTTGATTCTAATTCCTGCAGACGTTTGGTTTCTGATATGTCATTTTTAGCAACAATATAATTAACAATTTCACCATTTGAGTTAGATATGGAGGAGAATACCGCATTTTCAGTAAATAAGGTCCCATCTTTTTTCTTGTTAATAATTTCACCATGCCATTGTTTGCCGCTTACAAGTGTTTTCCACATTTCCTTGTAAAAAGCATCATCATGCTGACCGCTTTTAAAAACTCTTGGATTTTGTCCTATTACTTCTTCAGAAGTAAAACCGGTAGATTTCTCAAAAGCCGGATTGACATATTGAATATTTCCCTTGGCGTCTGTAATCACAATTGTATCAGCAGCTTGTTCAATAGCTCTTGAAAGCAGAGCGTTAGATTCTTCGGCTTTTTTACGTTCGGTAATGTCTCTAATTGCGGTGACCCGGATATCGTTATATTTTGTTATTCTTGATTCAACTTCTATTGGAAACAGTGTCCCATCTTTTTTTCTTGCTTCTATTTCATAAGGTTTTGTATTATTTCTATTCATATTCTCTTTAATCATTGAGTGATATTTTTTCGGGATGGATAGTTCTATCATATTTTTACCGATGATTTCTTCTTTTGAATAGCCGACCAACTTTAAGAGTGATTCGTTTATATCTATACACACACCTTTGTCGTGAATAAATATTCCTTCAAAAGTAAGATTGGAAAGTTTTTTGGACCGTTCTTCGCTATCACGAACGGCTTTTTCTGCTTTTTTTCTTTCGGTAATGTCCATCATTAAAGATGCAACGCCTATTATTTTTTCGTTTTCATCTACTAATGGTGTGTTGTACCATTCACATGTAATAATTTTATTATCTTTTGTAACGTTTTCAAAAACAATTTGAATATTTTCTTTTTGATGTAGCAAATTATCCCACAGTTTATTGGCGATTTCTTTTTCCGATTTAGAAATTATTAGCTCTATTGCACATCGCCCAATAGATTCTTCACTTGTAAACCCAAAAATTTTCTCGGCTGCTTTGTTCCATTCAGTGACATTAAAATTTAAGTCCCATTGTATAACTCCTAAAGGAGTCTGTTCGATATGTAAAGCAAATTTTTGTTGTGATTGCCGTATCTGCCTGTTAGATTGTTTTCGCTGATAACGATATAGTATTATCCCAATAAGAATAATAAAAAATAAAGATGACAGAATTAAGATATATTTTGTTTTGTTAAACTGTTTAATATCTTTGAACATAGATTGTTCAATGGCGGTTTCCACATTATGGGATTGTGCTACTATATTGTAAAACAGACTATTGAGTTGTTGTTCAATATCAGCTCCTGCTTGAGATTGCTCAGGGTGAGCAAGTTTTTCTTTGGCAAGAAGACTAAAAGTTCTTATTTTATCTAAAACTTCTGATGTATTTTGTCGAAAAAGAGGTTCTTCAAGTGGTGTGTAGACCCATATATCTTTTTCTCCACCTTCAAGCATAGCTTGTGCATACCACTCTGCATTGTTAAGGTGATTATGTATGGTTCGTAAATTATCTTGCCTGTTTCCATTGATAAAATATTCAATTTCCAAATGAGCGAATGTCGCTTCGGTTTTGATATTATTTACCGCATCTATCAGAGGAGCATATTTTTTTGTTATTTGAGAGCTTGTTCTCATTCCAAACTGCATTGTAACAGCAATAAACAAAGCTATGACTCCAACCGACACCCATATTTTCCAATCATTTATGTACGAAGAAGATTTACTAGTTTCGTTTATGTTATTTTCAGTTATTGTTGTCATATCTTCAGATTTCTTATTACCAATCATTGGATGCTTATTTTACAGATTAGTTTAATAACCTTCTTTTTTAAAAAGAAAGTCATGTCTATTATTGTCGGCAGATTGAGCGAATAATTTATGGAATATTAAGCTCTAATATGACAAATTGTAAGCTTTTGCTTTCAAGTCAAAGAGAGTTTTTTCCAATTTATCAAGCAATTTTTTTGTTGTAAACTTCCCTCTTAAAAGAGGGGAAATGACTTTTATAAAAACATAAAGACAGACAAAAAATATAATTGAATTATGTAGATTATATTCATATCAGATACAACTCTACCGTTACTGACTCCCCTCTTGTGGGCTTGTTGAAAAAGTCAATTTTCCTGTCATTGCGAACGGAGGGTTTATCAACAAGCCCTTGTAAGAGGGGGCGGGGGTGTTTGTATTTGTTTCAAAATGGGTTCGTTTCGCATATATAAGGAACCTAAGAACCCGTTTTTTCTCATTACTAGAGAGTTACGACGAAATGGCATTGCCTTGAAAAATGAGTTAAAGCCATTTTGGTTCATATCTTTTGTAGTGATTTTGTGTATACTTTTTTTCGTGCTGTCGGGTGTCTTGTCTGGCAGCCTTATGATGGCAGCATCACAGGGATGCTGCCCTACATAAACTGATAAAAAAATTTACAATCATTAGCATTGATAGTGCGAATTTCGCATTCCTACGGTTTAATGTGGTAGAATACTACATTTCACTGTTGTAATTCGCCACACTGCTGTACTTGTTGTCGCACAGCAACCTACATCTCTTTTAGGGTTTGCAGTAAAATAATAGTGTAGACATATACTACAGTATTATTTTAGCTATTTATATACAGTTGATATTTCCTACTAATGGGTTTCTGTAATATATAGTCTTGTAGGCGGTTACGATATAATAGTCGTGATTAACCACGATTGGCATGGATTGTGTTATAGAGAATAGTGTGAAAAGATTCACAAAAGACGTGTAAGTGATAACTTAAACTCAAAGGAGTCATAAAATGGTCGCAATATTTGTTGTTTTAACGTTTATCGTCTTTATTGGCATCAGTTCTTTGCTTCAGAAGAAAGAAATTGAAGACAGTGTAGATGATTTAGTTGTTTCTACAAAAAGAATCAGCCTCCCTTTTCCAAAAGGGTATTTTTTCTCACCTAACCACACGTGGTTAAGTTTGGAATCATCAGGGAATATAACTATCGGAATTGATGAGCTTGTTCAACGATTTTTTGGTAAGATTAATTCCGTTAAGTTAAAAAATTCGGGGGACTATATAATGAAAGGAGAAGAACTTATTGTATTCAACAAAGGGGATAAGAAAATAAGTCTCACATCGCCTGTCTCAGGTAAGATTGAATACGCAAATTTTGAAATTGATCAGGATCCGGATAAACTTACCAATACTCCCTATCAAGAATGTTGGATGTATTCCGTGAAACCAACTCATCTTTCGGATGATATCAAGTCTTTTAAAATTGCCGAACAAGCTAAAACATGGTTATCAAATGAGTTTAGCCGATTAAAAGATTTTGTATTAGCTCACCAAATGCAGCCGGCATTGAGTAATGTTACTTTATCAGACGGCGGTGCTCTTGTTGACGGTATAGCAGATTATCTTGATACTAAAGCAATAGGTGAATTTGAACAACAGTTTCTTATGAATATGAATGAGGATCTCTAATATGAACAACCGCAAAGCACTTTTAATAGACACAAATTTATGTGTAGGTTGTCAAGCGTGTGTTGAGGCTTGTAAGGAAGAGAATAATCAGCCTGATGTAGAGACATTTGATCTGTCGTCGACTTCCTATACTGCGGTAATAGACAAAGGTGATGTGTATCTTCGTCGAATGTGTATGCACTGTGAGGTGCCTACTTGTGTTTCGGTATGTCCGGTAGGTGCTTTACAGAAAACAGAATTGGGACCGGTAATCTATGATGCTGAAAAATGTATTGGATGCCGATATTGTATGCAGGCTTGTCCGTATGGTGTCCCAACGTATGAGTGGAATACTACAAATCCCAAAATACAGAAATGTACAATGTGCTATAGTCGTCAGAAAGTTGGCAAAATACCTGCATGTGCAGAAGCATGTCCAGCAGAAGCAACTATTTTTGGAGACAGAGATGAACTGTTAGCGGTGGCACGTAAACGAATGATTGATGAACCGGAAACATATGTCGATCATATTTTTGGTGAACACGAAGCAGGAGGTACTTCGGTTTTATTTATATCTTCAGTACCTTTTAAAGAACTTGGTTTTCCGATGAATTTGCCCGGCGAACCTCTTCCGGATCTTACATGGAATGTAATATCAAAAATTCCACGATTTTCAGTTTTCTTTGGTTCTTTCTTATATGGCGTTTGGTGGGTTATTGACAGAAGGATGGAAATTGCTGATAAGGAGAACGATGTAGGAAATAAAGAGAATAAAATAGTTTGGAATCAAACACAACGGAAAGATCAGGTGTAGAGATGAAATTACCATTTAAAATAACTTTCTGGAGAGTTTTATTTGCTATCATAATGTTAGCAGGATCCTATTCTATTTTTATTCGTTTTACTCAAGGCTTGGGAGCAGCCACAAATTTGAGTGATAAGTTTCCGTGGGGACTTTGGATTGGCTTTGATGTTGTTACCGGTGTTGGTTTGGCAGCCGGCGGATTTACTATTGCCGGTGCGGTTTATGTTCTGCATTTAAAACAATTTTATCCGGTATTACGTCCTGCCATTCTTACAGCATTTTTAGGGTATGCCATTGTTATTGTAGGTTTGTTATTTGATATAGGTCACCCTTTAAGAATCTGGCATCCTATAATAATGGGAAATGAACATTCAGTTATGTTTGAAGTGGCAATGTGTGTTATGTTTTATACTTCTGTTTTGGCATTGGAATTTAGTACTGTTGTTTTCGAGAGGCTTGGATGGAAAAAACTAAAAAAATGGGTTGGTAAGGCTATTGTGCCAATAGTAATTGTTGGTGTTATTTTATCATTTTTACATCAATCATCACTTGGTTCGTTGTATTTGATTATGCCTTCAAGACTTTACCCATTATGGTATTCTCCGCTTCTTCCAGTCTTCTTTTTGATGTCAGCTATTACAACAGGATGTGCTATGGTTATTATTGAATCACATTTGAGCTTTCGTGCATTTGGACATCGATTAGAAAAACATATTTTACAGCATCTTGGTCGAGTAATACTCTTAGGTTTGGTGTTGTATCTTATTCTTAAGGTACAGGATTTTACTACTAGAGGAGTATGGAACATTATGTTTGAGCCTCGTATGGAAACCTATGTCTTTTGGTTAGAAATGCTGCTTGGTTCAGTTATTCCGATAATATTGCTTTCCATAAAAAAGATAAGGCTTTCAACAAAAGGTTTATATATCTGTTCGGTTCTCACAATATCTGGTTTTTTGTTTAACCGGATAAATGTTTCTCTTACAGGTATACAAGCATTTTCCGGAGGTACTTATACACCTTCTTGGATGGAAGTTTCTGTTTCGTTATCACTTGTAAGCATAGCTATTTTCTTATTTGCTTTGGCAGTGAGATATCTTCCGGTATTCGGGAAGCCTCTCGTAGAGGAAAATAAGAATAAAAGAATCGGAGCTGATAAAATTTCGGATGCAAAATCAGGTAGTGTTATTTCTGATTTTACACGGGTTCCTTAATAGGTATAGGAGTAATATTGTAAATATTAATAGTACAAGTGTTACACAAAGATGAAGAAATAAACCACTATTATAATTTGAATATTTCATCAACACCCAATGAAATATTTTAAATAGAAATTCCCGGTAATAGTGGTTTTTATTTTTATCTTACTTGTGTAATTAAAAAAACTTGTTATACTTGAAGTAAAATAACGACGAAATGGTCGATGCTAATATGTCATTAGGTGTAAAGTTATATATCTCGATATTTTTGGTAATGTTTGTTGGGCTGAGTATTTTTACAGTCATAGATATCACCAATCAGCGTACTAACCTTATGAATTTAGTAGAAGTTAGTGCTTTAAGAAATACAGATCTTATAAAAAATTCAATCCATTACAGCATGCTTATTAACCGTAAAGGTGATATTGAGGAGATATTCAAATATTTAGGAGAATTAGAAGGAATTGGAGTAATTCGTCTATATGATAAAAGTGGGAAGATTATTTATACTACAAAGCCCAAAGAAAAATTTAAGCAAGTTTCTATATCTTCTGATGTTTGTCAAGTGTGCCATCGCAGTTCTGTACCGTTAAAGATTTTGGAAGTAAAAGAGCGAACACGTATAACGGTAGCCCCCGATGGCTGTCGTATCTTTTCTATGATTGCTCCTATAAAAAATGAAACTTCATGCTTGGGAACGTCTTGTCATGTACCTACAACAGAAAAAGCAATACTTGGAGTTTTAGATGTTCAAATGTGTCTAAAAAAAGTTGATAAAAATTTAGCTGAAAATCAAAATTATACGATTATTTCTTCGGCTGTCTTAGTCCTTGCTGTTTTATTTGTAACAGGTATTCTTATTTGGATATTAATACGTAAACCAATCTATAGACTTAGCGAAGCAACAAAAGAAATTGCTTCCGGTAACCTGAATTTCAATATTCCTATGCAAAGAAATGACGAGATTGGTCAGCTTGCCCATTCTTTTAATATTATGGTGCAAGAACTAAACAAAGCACAGAATGAAATTAAAAAGTGGTCAAATACGTTAGAGTTAAAAGTTGATGAAAAAACAAAAGAATTAGAACGAATACATACACATCTCATACATGTGGAAAAAATGGCATCTCTTGGTAAACTTTCAGCAACAGTTGCCCATGAGTTAAATAATCCTCTTGCAGGGATTTTGACTTATGTTCGTCTTACGCAAAAACGTCTTGATAAATCAGACATTACGCCGGAAAAGATAGAAGCTATTCAAGGTGATTTGAATATAGTGAGTGAAGAAATAATCAGATGCGGTAATATTGTCAGGAATCTGCTGCTTTTTTCAAAAAGAAAAGTAGGAGATTTTACGTTTAATAATATTTCTGAATTATTGGAAAATTGTCTGAAACTGATTCAACATCATTTATTATTGAAAAGTATCTCATTAGAGCAATCAGTATTTGATAAGTCAATAGAAATAAAATGTGATAGGGAACAAATACAACAGGCTGTTTTGGCAATTCTTATGAACGCTATTGAAGCTATGCCGGGTGGTGGAACATTGACGGTCGGAGTCGATTCCTCAGGAAGTAATTGCATTATCACAATTAAAGATACCGGCGAAGGTATTTCCGATGATCACTTACCACATATCTTTGAGCCATTTTATACGAGTAAAAAAGAGGGGAAGGGTGTTGGTCTCGGACTTTCAATCGCCTACGGTATAATTGAAAGGCACAAAGGTAGTATTGATATTAAAACAGAGATTGAAAAAGGTACAACATTTGTCATAACTATACCGAAAGATGTGAATGAAAGCTGAGAAAAATATATAGATTCTTCTCAGTTGAAATTAGGAGTTATATGTGAATAACGCAATATTAGAAAAAGTCAATATTTTTATTGTAGATGATGAAAGTAGTGTAAGAGATTCATTAACTAAATGGTTTGAAGAGTTTGACTATAATGTCGGTTCTGCTGCTGATGCTGATGAAGCGTTAGAAAAATTCAAACCGGGGAAGTGGGATATTGCTTTTTTGGATATCAGACTGCCGGGGATGGAAGGTCCTGAACTTCATCATAGATTAAAAGAGATAGATCCGCATGTAACCACAATAATGATTACTGCATATGCATCAGTTGAAACAGCTGTGAAAACACTCAAAGATGGAGCGTATGATTATATAACCAAACCGATTGATCCTGATTATTTAATTCACCTAATTTCAAAAATTGTTGTCCAGAAAAAACTTGTATCGGAAAATAAAAATCTCAAAAAGCGTATTAATGAGCTATGCAGATTTGATAAATTTATCGGGGAGAGTCCGCAAATTAAAAAAGTTCTCGATTTAGCCAAGACAGTTGCACAAACTGATACATCGGTTATGCTCCGAGGTGAAAGCGGAACCGGAAAAGAGCTTTTGGCTCAATTGATTCACTCTCTCAGCCCAAGATGTTATTTTCCGCTTGTCGCTGTAAATTGCGGTAGTTTAACGGCAGGACTGGCAGAAAGTGAATTCTTTGGTCATGAGAAAGGTGCTTTTACAGGAGCGATGTATCGTCGAAAAGGAAAACTCGAGCTTGCTCATCAGGGGACAATTTTTCTTGATGAGATAGGCTGTATAGATTCAAAAACACAAATGGATCTTTTACGGGCAATTGAAACAAGGCAGTTTACCCGAGTTGGCGGTAATGAAGTAATTAATGTAGACTTTCGTTTAATATGTGCTACAAATTTGGATATGGAAAAAGCGGTTGCAGAAGGAAAGTTTCGAGAAGATTTGTATTATAGGTTAAATGTATTTTCTATCAATATCCCGCCTTTAAGAGAGCGACGCTCTGATATTATGCTTATCGCCAACGCTTTACTTAAAACAATTGCTGCCAAAATGAATAAAGTTATAACCGGATTTTCTAAAGAAGCTATAGAGCAGCTTACAAATCATGAATGGGTTGGAAATGTTCGTGAGTTACGAAATTGTATTGAAAGAGCTGTCGTTGTCTCTACCAGTCCGGTTATCACACCTGATAGCTTTACTTTTGAGAAACCATCTTTGCCATCTTCTACTGATCAAAGTCTTACGGCATTAGAAAAAGAATATATACAAAAAATATTAGATCAGACAGGTGGAAATATATCTCATGCAGCAGAGATATTGCAAATTGACCGCACTACTCTTTATCATAAAATTGAAAAATATGGACTTTGTAGGTAGTTTTGCAGATATATATTATTCCACTGGATTTTGAAGATGAAGAGATTTTGGACAGACTTGCTATCTCTTTGAAACAGGTTTTTCAAATTCCAATAAGTTATGTACCGATAGATATCAATTTAAAAAAAGGGTGGAGTCAAGAACGGTCTCAATTGAACTCAACTTGGATATTATCTCAATTTTTAGAAAAAGGACCAAATGATAATAGTAAAATACTTGGAGTGACAGTGTATGATTTATATACTCCAATTTTAACTTTTTTATTTGGTGAAGCTGAACTGGAGGGGAGAGCAGCAGTTTTTTCTATCTATCGTTTCCAAGATGAACTATATGGATTATCTGCAAATCAAGAGAATCTTGAGAAACGAATATTAAAAGAAGCAGTTCATGAGTTGGGGCATACATTTGGTTTACATCATTGTCGTAATTACGACTGTGTGATGCATTCCAGCACATATATAGAAGAATTTGATTTTAAATCAGAAAATTTTTGTGAAAAATGTAAGTCCATATTGCATGAAAAGATGAATAATTGATTTATATCTTCATTTACAATAAGCAATCAGTATATTTTTAAAGGATATCTTTAATCAAACAAATTTCATGCCCCCTCAGATGAAAGGTTATCGTTTTCTGATTTAAAAATATCCTTTTACAACTTCACTCTTAATATAAGTTGAAAGATAAAAATCTCATATTTTAAATGTAATAATAAATTAAAATTAATGCTACTAAAAAGTTTATTATTTATATGAATTTAAGTATATATACTGTACATATAGGTTTTATGAGTCTCTTACAGTATAATTTTAAGAGGTTGGTAAGATAATTGTGAATGTTGTGCCTTTATTGACTTTGCTCGTGACAGAAATACTGCCGTTGTGTTCTTTAATAATACCGTGGCAAATTGACAGACCTAAGCCGGTACCTTCTCCGACATCTTTAGTTGTGAAAAAAGGTAAAAATATAGATTTTAGATTTTCTTCAGCTATTCCGATACCATTATCTTCAATAGAAATATAAATATTATTATTTTTTGTATAAGATTTCACTTTTAGGCGACCGCCGTTTTTCATGGCATGTATCGCATTGAAAATAATATTTATAAATACTTGTTGAATCTGTATCTGAGCTATCTCAATTTCAAGTTTATCTTTTGATAGGTCCAGTATGAATTCTATGGATGATTTGTGCAGCAAATTACTCATTAGCAAAAATGTATTTTGAATGATAGAGTTTATATCAACTGATTCTTTCTTTTGTTCAGTTTGACTTGTAAAAATCAAGAGATTGCTTATAATTTTTTTAATCCTTCGAGACATTCGTAACATTTCATCAATAACGTCATCATTCAGTGCTTCAATTGAGTCTTTGATTTCCTCTAAAGAGCCATGTAGTACGGTCATTGGGTTATTAATTTCATGAGCGATTGCTGCTGCTAAATGTCCGGCATGTATCAATCTGTCTTTTCGGATAAGTTGTTGTTGGATATCTTTTTCTTTTTGTTGTGCTTCTAATAAATCTGATATGTCTGTAGAAATTCCGCAGGTGGCATATATTTTACCATTTGAATCAAAGAGTGGAAACTTATCTGAAATATATGTATGAATTCCATCTTCATGTAAGACATCTTCATGTATTCGATGATATTTTTGTTCGGTTGATACTATCATATCATTTTTAATAAATAGATCTGAAACTTCTTTTGGGAAAATATCATAATCAGTTTTATTATATAATTCCTCCATGGATAAGTTAAATAAATTTTTAAATTTTAGATTTGCATATAAATATTTATGTTTTAAATCTTTGACATATACAACAGCACTACTTCTATCAAGTATTTCATCATATTGTTTTTTACTTTCAATCAGTGCTGTTTCTGCTGTTTTTCTGTCTGTTATATCTATAACACCTGCTATTGCTCCGATATATTTTTTATTATCATCATAAATTGGAGCAGTTTCGATAGTGGTAATTATACGATTGCCATCTTTTGTCATAAATTCAAAATCATGCTGTTCTTTAATACCGGCTTTACGACGTTTTATCAATTTGGTGGCGATTTCGATTCCTTGTTTATCCATAAAGTCAAACAGATGTTTTCCTAACATTTCTTTCTCGGTATATCCGAGCATGTCAGTCATACTTTTATTTACTAAGGTTGTGCGTGACTCAGCATCAATGACCCAAATTCCTTCTTGGGCGATTTCAAAAAGGTTGCGGTATTTTTTTTCACTTTCTTTTAATAACTTTTCTGCTTGTAAATGTTGAGTAATATCTCTTATTGTACCCAATGCAAATTGCTCATTACCAATAGTAATAATTTTTCCAATAATTTCTGTGAAATATTCGGTGTTGTCTTTCTTGTGTAGCTTCACATTCATTTGAACACCTTCTATTGTGTTCAGATTTTGCGAAAATTTAATTTTCATTTGCTGTTTAGTATCACTATCAAAATCAGTCATGTCAAAGACAGTCATTTTAAGAAGTTCATCTTTTGAATATCCTGACATTTGACAAAAAGCCGGATTCACAAAAACATATTTTCCATCCAAGTTTGCCACAGTGATTCCTTCAGTAGTTTGGTTGGTAAATGCTCTGAATTTTTCTTCACTTTCTTTTAGTGCTTTTTCAGATTGTTTTCGTTTTGTAATGTCCAGCAGTGTACTCTGAATAGCTATGACATTTCCTTTTGAATCGGTGTAAGATTTTGAATTATTTAAGACTGTAATAATCGTGCCGTCTTTACGCTTGAGATGGTGTTCAAAGTTAACGAGATCACTACCTGCCAACATATTCTTATGAGCAGTTACTACTTCTTTTGGATTTGCATCAACATCAGGGATGCTCATTTTAAGTAGTTCATCTCGCGTGTAACCCAACAGGTCGAGACCTGCTTTATTTGAGTCAATAAAATTTTTATGTACATCAAATAGATAAATTGCCGCTACCGATTCATCAAATAATTCACGATATTTTTCTTCACTTTCTTTTAAAGCTTTTTCTGTTCGTTTACGTTCAATTGCCAAGGCAATTTGTTCTGAAGCAAACGACATAATATCAAGATCTACTTCAGTAAAAGCATCGGGATTATCGTAACTTTGAACAACTACAACACCAATAATTCCATTTGGAGTTTTTAAAGGTACTCCCAGCCATATTGGAGAAGGCTGTCCAATCAGTTTAACTTCACCGGATTTAATAAGTTGTTCATGCGTCTGTTGATTTACTAAACATGGTTTTTTTGTTCTTCGCACGTAGTCAGTGAGACTCTTTTTGAGTTGTTGTGGAGTAAAATCTGAATCTTCGTATTGATCAACACAATATGGAAAAGAATATAAATCACTTTCCTTATTGTAGAGAGCAATGTAAAAATTAGTAGTATCAATCATAGCACCAAGAGTGTTGTGAATACTAATTAAAAGATTTTCTAAATTATTTGATTGGTTAACCGCTTCTGAAATTTTATATAAAGTATCTTGTAATTTTTCTGACTGTTTGCGTTTTGAAATATCTCGTCCCACACCTATAATTGTTGTAATCTCACCATTTTCATCAAAAACAGCAGTGTCCATCCATCCTAACCATCTCCATCCGGTCTTAGTCATTGCACGTTGTTCAATATATACCGAATGAGGAGGCTGATACAATTTTTCCATCTCTTTAGCTGTTCTTTCGCGGTCATCTTTATGTACTAACGGCATGAAAGTTTTACCGAGTAATTCATTTTCTGTTTTTCCAAACATCTTACAGTATGATGGGCTGACAAACAGGAACTTTCCATCTAAATCTACTTTGACAATCATATCAGTTTGGTGTTCTACAAGTAAACGGTGTTTTTCCTCGCTTTCTTGAAGTTTCTTTTCTGCACGTTTACTTTCTGTGATATTCTCACTCATCATAATAAGATGTGTAATTACATTATCTTTATTTTTTACAGGATACAATCGAGATTGTATCCATTGTATTCTTCCTTCAATTTTTGTGAATTTGAGTAACTTCATTGTATTTGGAACGTCATATTCAACAGGGGGTAAATAGACCGCATCTCCGGCAAAAGCTTTTTTTATGAGAGGCATGACACCTAATTTTATAGCTTGCTCGTCATGCAGTATATTATATTTTTCAAAGATTTCAGGTAAAACATCCGGTGAAAATCCCCAAAGTTTCATGAAGCTTGAATTGACTTGAATAATCTTTCCTTCAGGATTCATAATTTGTATAGAAATAGGAGACTGTTCCATGAAACTGCGAAATTTTTCCTCGCTTTCCATAAGAAGTTTTTCAGTATGTAATTTTTCTGTAACATTTTGACAAAACCCGATAAATCTATTTTTGTCAATTCGCACGGCATTGATTGCTATCTGAATAGCGTTGCCGTTTTTATCAACACAAGCAGAAATAACATCCATTTTACCTTCTGATAATAAAGAATTAAAATGAGCAAGCGATTCATTTAGAAATTTTGGATCAAGTAAATTTTTGATATTCATAGTAAGTAATTCAGATTTAGAAAATCCGGTCATCTCACAAGCAGATTGATTAACTTCCTGATAATTACCTTCTGAATCAACTATGAAAATACCATAAGGGGCATGAGTAATATAGGCATGATATTTATTTTTACTTTCAGTAATATCTCTAATAAGACATATATAGTTGTCTGTTCCATCAATTGAAGTTTTGATACAATTTATATCTGTATAGATATGTGATTTGTCAGATCGAGTTAATTGGATATTACTATAAATACTATTTTCAATCGGTATAAGTTCTTGCAGTTTTTTATCAATATTTATTACTGCTATATCATTGAATGTCATTTTGATAAGCTTATCAATTGGATAGTTAACCATTTTGGAGATTGTATCATTTGCATATAAAATGGTATTGTGATCTTTATCCAAAAGCAGGATTCCTTCGTGAGAAGATTCAAATAAATATCTGTATCTTGACTCTGATTCTTTTGACTCCAATTCAGAAACTTTTATATCAGTGATATTGATAATTGATGAGACCAATCGAATAGGTTCTCTATGTTTGTTAAAGGTGATAGTGCCGTTGTGTAATACCCAACAATCAGAGCCGTCATTATGAATCATGCAATGCTGCATCGAGAAATCAGATTTATTTTCTGCTTGATACCTGTTAATATTGTTATTGATTGCGATTTTATCTTTTTCAGAGATGATATCAGTTATTGAGACTTTAACCATCCCTGAGTCAGTATTGTGATACCCGAGTATATTTTGTAACGTTTTAGATATTAAGATAGTATCTTGAGTCAGATTCCAGTCGAGGATACCGATTTTGCCGGAATTTATTATGTCTTTTAAATAGTGTGCTTCATCCATTGTAATTATTCTGCGGTCTCATTAAAAATGGAATAAAATTATATAAGTTAAAGATCTTCAAAAAAATACGACATTTCAGTTTGAAGTGCGGATGTAAGTTTTGATAAGGTCGCCAATGAAGGAGCTGTTTCTGCGTGTTCGATTTGGTATACAAGGCTTGGTGAGATTCCCGCCATATTAGCAAGTTGTCTCAGAGAGATTTTTTTTTCTTTTCGTAATGTACTCAATCGTGAAGATATTTGGTTGATTGTAAGTTGATATAAGTTTGTAACCAAGCCATATTGTTTCTCGGCACGGTTTAATACAGCAAAAAAATCAGCAGTTTCAAATGGTTTCGTAATAAATTCAAACACATTCTCACGAATTGATTCAAATGCCCTTTCAACGGTTGGATATGCAGAAAGCATTATGATACAAACACTTTTATCAATTTTACGGATTTCTTTTAATACTTCAATACCGTCTTTTTTGGGCATAACTATATCAAGAATAATAATTTGAAATTCTTGTTTTTTAACAATTTCGGTTGCTTCAAGAGGATTATAACAGCATTCAACCATATAGTTTCTTTTAATGAGAATTCGTTCTAAAAAACCACATACATCAATATCATCATCAACGACAAGGACGTTAACTTTTCTATTTATTACTTTTTTGGTCATTTTGCCCTCTAAATCTATACCCCCAATATGGGCTTGTTGAAAAAGTCAAATTTCCTGTCATTGCGAACGGAGTCCGCGAAAGTTCGCATAGGCGAATGGCAATCTCATGTTTTTGTTAAGCACTAAGTTAGAGATTGCCACGTCTCGTTCGTTTTCACTCACTCGACTCGCAAAGACTGAATGGAGGGTTTATCAACAAGCCCTATGTAGGTTGTCAAAATTCTCTACTTTATTATTTATATTATAAATATATAAATACTAAACAAAAAGTCAAGGCAGAATATATTATAAATTAGAGGGTTTCTTTTAGGATTTTTCTAATTATTTGATATAAGATATGAGAACGAAATACCTTAGTTTTTTTCAAGCAATATTTGACAAAGTTTTGTAAGTCAAGAGGATTG
>CALCCW010000177.1:0-16526 GCA_937900185.1 uncultured candidate division Zixibacteria bacterium
GCAAACCCCAGAAATCATCCTGCTCGCCTGCGAATCCAAGCGACCGCATTACTTTGTGCGGTTCTATATGATAGCCTAATAAATAACGGGGGCAGAACTCGGTACAGTAGGTGCATTGGTCGCAGGCTGATTGTCCAATTTTTTTCATTTCAGAGAGTGATTCGCCTCGACGACGAATTAAATTATGATCTGTTGGTAAAAAGATATATCCTGATGAAGTTTTTGTAAGAGGTAATGAAAAGTCACTCTGCAGAGTTCCCATCATGGCACCGCCTGCTAAAGTGGCAACATTGTCGGTTGTGAAACCTCCTGCGAAGTCAATAAGCTCTTGAAGTGATGTGCCTATCGGTACTTTTACAGTCATCGGGTTTTTGATAATACCATTGAGCGTTACAAAAGTTTCAGTGACAGGGATACCGGAATCGGCAAGAGCAATGTTTAAAAGTGTTTCAACATTTGAAACGACACATCCGACATTCACAGGATACCCGCCGTAGGGAATAAGCCGTCCGGTTGCTTCGTAGACTAAAACATATTCATCACCGGCGGGGTAGTAGTCGCCCATTTCAAAAATCTCATGCGTGGTTCCTCCGAAGAGTCCTCTAAACTGTCCGATAACTTCTTCGTTCTTGGCTTTGATACCCAGTATTGAGCGGGTTGCACCAACAGCTTCGGCGGCGAGTTCCATTCCTTTTTTGACTTCGCTCGGAAAGAGACGCATCAGTTCTTTATCTTTATACAAAAGCGGTTCGCATTCGGCACCATTGGCGAGAAGTATCTCCGCCTGAGCATTGTATTTCAGATGGGTAGGGAATCCGGCACCACCGGCACCAACGATTCCTGCTTGTTTAATTTTTTCAACTATTGGGTGCATCGGTAATTTAATTTCTCTTTATAATCATATTTTTGATATAAACAATGATTTTCAATTTGATTATCTATATTAATCAATAATTCTTTGCTTAAATTATTACTTTGACAATAATAATTATGGTAATTTGCAAGCCAACAATACTTCTTGTACACTCTTTCATCTTCATCTTCAATATGTCTTTGCATACAAGCAACAGTTAAAGTTTTGTGATTTTTGAGTTTTTCAATTTGATTTTCGTTTTCAAAATCAAATTGAAAAGGTGTATTAATTAAATAATTTAAGAAAATTTTATCGTCAATATCTTTTAGCAAGTAATCAGATTTGTCATATTCATTTGGGAGCATATTTTGTAAATAAAATGTTTGAATCCCTTCTGAGACAAATTTTAAAGCACTATCTGACAAAATAATACGTGGATATATAGCAGATTCCGATTCAGCATTATGAGCATCTATCAGTGATTTTCCATACACTATATCATTATCCATGTAAAGTTCACCAATAGTAATAGCACCTCTTAATAGATATCCACACAGTGACATTCTTAGCTGAAATTGACTAAGCTTTTCCATAATAGTAAAGATCTCTTTACCACCTTGCCATCCAATTTTATTATAATCTTTTAATGGGTATCCAATAACAAAACAATCTGAAAATATTCTAAGTGAATAATCATTGATGTAAGCATCTTTCTCTTTGATTACGGATATACCATCTTCAGTCACTAATTCATACTTTTTATTTTCTAGAAAATTTGCTGAAACTCTTAAGGAACTATGGAAATGTTTTAATCTTTCATTTGATATATCTAGGTTCTTGGCAGAATTTACTTTCTCTTTAAACCCAAGAATATCAAAAAATGCACAAATAGATTCTTTTACTTTTGGGGCATCGTCTAGTGTATAAGGATTTCTACTCATGCTCAATCCATTTGTTGCCGTTGGAAGGAATTAGTTTTGTCCACAGTCCGCTTGCCCGAAGCAGTAGGTACGCCGCCGCTACAAACAGCAGTCCGCCACCGATAAATGCCAGCAGATAAAAAATGTTTAATTTTTTCATATGGTACTACTTTTCTACATTGTCAGGTCTCGGAAAGACCTGACCTACTCGATTTTCTTTGTAGGGAGCAACCCTTTAGTGGTTCCGCCATTTATTGTCTAACTTCTTAAAACTTTTTTAAACTGACCCTTCAACTCCGCTCAGGGTGACTCTTAGTTTTTCCTGTCATTGCGAGTCCGCCTTGGCGGACGTGGCAATCTCATGTTTTAAACACCCCTAACCCTTCTTAAAAGAGGGGGGGGTTAAAACTTAGGTTCAGGCATGTCTGAATCCTACAATATCAGTCTACTTTTTAAACGTTATTTTTTCAGAATCCAAATCACCTTTGTACATATCTTTATCAATCGAATATTCATCGATAATTCCAATCACAGCAGCCTCAATAGACATATCTTCATTACCTACCGCAATTCTTGCCGCCCGTCCATATGCCACCATGACAAGTTCACCTTCACCGGCACCAAGGGTGTCAGCCGCAACTATGGTATCACTATTGGGTGCTTTGTTTAAATTATACGGTTGAATAATTAAAAATTTTACACCGGAGGTGTTTTCTACTTTTCTGGTTGCCCAGAGCGATCCGACAACTTTTCCCATAAACATAATTTATTCTTCCATACCTTCAACACGACGTATCGCATCTATAAGTTGTTGTTTATTTGCCATTGAAATTTCACGACCTTTGAGTGTTAAGTTCACAAGCTTACGAGCTATCTGACGAAGTTCCGAGACGGTCATTTTATCAAGCTGAGTTTTTATAATCTTATTTTGAGTTTCTGTAATATTATGTTGCTTAGTTACTCTTCTGCGATTTTTTTGTTTTTTCTTTTGAATCGGTAAACCGGCTTCGGCATCAGAATCAGTTAATGCCGGACGCATATCATCGGGGTGGTACTTTGAGACATATCTTCTACGAGGGAGAATCGCAGCCATCTCACCCGATGGGTTCGGTATCACATGCACCGCTACAAGTTCTCCGATTTTTTCAGCCGCAGATGCTCCCGCTTCCACCGCTGCCTGCACTGCTCCTAAGTCGCCTTCAATTTTTAAAGTCATAAAGGCAGCCTCGGTCAGCTCAACTGAAGATACAACAACAGCCGCCGCTTTTGCAGCAGCATCGACTGCTTCAATTGCACCAATCAATCCTTTGGTTTCAATCAATCCTAGTGCTTTATCAGACATTACATTAGGATAATAAATGATTGTTGCTCAATTGTAAATCTCTATCTGATTTTACTTGCATAAATTTAGTGATATTTTTTTGGAGAAAGCATAAAAACAACCACCCGCACTCCCCTCAGTGTGCGGATGGTCTTACCAAAGAGAAAAGAAAACCCAAAGATTACAGCTAAAATTTGGGAGTAAAAATGACACTTATATCATAAGCAAGCTGCATGCCAAGCTATGAAATGCGATGCGACGAGAGTCGTATCACAATGTAACATAACGTGTTATGCTTTATCGCCCGAGAGGAGCAATGAGCCCAATAAAGATTTCTCGTATATTAATACGAATGCTTATCAGGTAAAACTTACGTGAACCTGTTGTTATCCAACAAGATACGTTTGAGTGCATAGATGTGAGTTGATTTCGTATAGATAGACGATAAAAAAACAGTAAGCCTGTTATGACACAGACTTACTGTTAACCAAGGAGTGAAAAAATATTTCTACACAATTTTGCTACATATCAGTTTTCGCATTGTAGGAAATACGAATAACTTCCAAGCAGTGAAATTGCATTACTTCAATTTTTATTCAAACAGACTGATTCTTTAGTATTACCAATTAGTTCATCTGGTAATTATCTAAAGAAATATCATACCGTTTGAGTTTTGTTCGTACTGTCGCTTCATGAATACCGAGCATTCGGGCGACTTCAGATTTATTACCGTTGGCAGCCAAAAGAGCTTCCACAATAATTTTTCGTTCAAACTCTTCAACTTTATCAAAAAGTGATTTTTCTTCTGATACCACATCACTTTTAAACATAGAGCGGGAGAGTTCAACTAAATCACCTTCGGTAACCATCATAGTCATAATTTCAAGCCGTTTGACTTTGTTAAACAATTCTCTGGTATTCCCCGGCCAGTCATAGGCAATAAACTGACGTATAAAATCAACTTCCAATTTTTCACCTTCTTTGAGAAGTCCCGAATTTATCATGAATTTCTCTAAAAGAATCGGAATATCAGCTTTTCGTTTTCTTAATGGTGGTATAGTAAAGGTAATTCCGCTCAGGCGATAATAGAGATCTCGTCTGAATTTTCCTTGAGCTACCATTACCTCCAAGTTTTGATTAGTGGCAGCGATGAGTTTGATATCTAAATTTACTGTTTTAGTCGAACCGAGCGGAACAACTTGCCTGTTTTCCAAAACAGACAGCAGTTTTGTCTGCAAACTCAAGGGCATATCGCCTATTTCATCAAGGAAAAGTACTCCCTGATTAGCGGCAACAAAAAGACCTTCTTTATTTTTGTCCGCACCTGTAAAAGCACCGCGAACATATCCAAATAATTCCGATTCAAGCAAAGTCTCCGGTAAGGAGGCACAGTTAATCGCAATATATGGACCGTTTGGTCTGACCGCATGATGAAAATACCGAGCCATGTGGTCTTTTCCAACACCGGTTTCGCCGGTTAATAAAACCGGTAAATCGGTATATCCAAGCAGAGGCAGCTGACTTTTAAACTGAAGAATCTCTTTATCAATAGTGAGATACTCAATATTGTCAGGGCAGATACCGCTTTGAGTCGGAATCAGCTTAGGCTTGAGTTTGGACGTTTGTTCAACGGTATTCAGAATTTTTTCAATTTGCACAAGTTTTCGTGTCAAATTGCAGCTACTGTAAAATTCTTCCGCACGGAATAAATATGTTAACCGCTGTCTTGCAGAAAACAGTTTTGATTTACCGGCAGCAACTAATGCTTCAGCTTTTTCAAAACGAACCCCAGACTCTGATAACAACTCGATAGATTTTACAAAAAGTGATTTGCTTTCTGATTTCTTATCTTTGAGTTGAGCAATTTGAGCTTTAATTTTAAGCAATACGCCCAATTCCACTTTATTAGATGCTTTCTCAAATATGACCCATGCACGTGAGGCATACCGACTGGCAGCATTTGTGTTTGATTCTAAAAGAGATAATTCAGCTAAATGCCGAAGAGGGTGACCGCATATTGTTGAGTTTGGTGCAACTGATTCAGCAAGAGATAATGCTTGTTCAAGGCTCTCTCTTGATTGTTCATACTGCATTGTTCTATATTTTAACTCACCAATAAAGGTATGGTAATATACCTCGTCACGTTTGCTCTGAGAAATCATAATATGTGGATATGCTTTTTCAAGAGTTGTTTCAACTTTAGAAAATTCTGCTTCCTGAAGATATATAAACGCAAGTGAAATATAACCACGAGCAGTTTCAATAGTGTTCTTCAAATCTTCAGTAAGTTCTATACTTGTGAGAAGATGTTTTTTTGCTTCGGAGAAATTTCCAGTAAAGGTATAGATACGTCCGATATTTCCCATCATGAAAGCAAGTTTTTTCTTATCATCAAGTTTTGTGGCAATTTCTAATGCATCAATGAGTACAGAAAGTGCATTATTATAATCAGCTTGTTTAAAGAACAGACCCGCTAAAATGTTTAAAGCACGGCATTGTCCTTCTAATGAATCATTACGGCGGAAAATTGACTCAGCATCACGATATGCTTTTTCCGCTTCTTTAAATTCACTCATGTCTCTCAAAATAGATCCAATGGTTATAAAAATATCAGCTAAAAGATTTTGGTTGCCTTCAACTGTGGCGGAATTTTGAGCAAGACGGGCAGTTTTAAGTGCGTGTTGAAGTTGAGTGAGAGAAGCGTATGCTTTGCTGGCTGTATGATGTATCGCTCCCGCCGCGATACCGGATTTATGTAGTTCAGTACGATGTGACTCGTAATACTTCACAGATCCGGCAAAATCTTTTTTAGACGTCAATGACTCAAGATAATGAAGCATTGAATCTAAAAAATCTTCGCGGATTTTTTTCTCAATCTTCATTTACGGATTCCTTCTCTGTTTACGGTTGAATATTTTTGATATGGAATTCGTCTTGTTTTATAAACTTGAACAGCGGTGGAACTCTTTTCAATTACATTGAATTCATCTAATATGAAATATTTGAAAATAATATCAACAGCCATGATACCGGTAGTAAAAGAAATTTGATTAACCGTTTTTACGGAAGTTAATATTGGTCCTGAGACAGATTCATCTCCGCCCCATGGGTAGTCTTCGCCGCCCGGGTCAGTAGAGGTATCTCTCCATGGATGGTTTAGTGCAAAGGCTTCTCCGACAAAGCACACGGTGAGTATTAGTACAAGAACTAATACGAATAAAGTTCGTTTCATTTGAAACTCCTTGGTTAGAGGTTTTTTATGACAAATTTAACTTTTTATTCTATGTATTTTTTTTGGCGATTTTGTAATTTTGAATAGTTGAGAGGGTTTTTTATTTGCTCTTTTATAAGAGATTTCTGAGCCTGTCTCACATCCCAACCTTACTCCACTCTATATATACAGAATACATTTTCTGCGACGTTAAGTCAAACGTTTTTATGTAAACGTATATATTGCGATTCTGTTTTAAGTTATCTATGAAATTACACTATTAAATCTTGCATTTCTTACTTATATGCGTGTATAATAAACCGATGAGTTACGAGACATTTATAGCAAACAGATATATGAAATCAGGGAAAAAATTTCTCTCTGTTTCAACATGGATTTCTATCGTGGGAGTGATGTTAGGTGTTGGCGTTGTCTGTTTTGTGATGGCACTGCATAATGGATTCTCATCAGAAATCCGTACTCGATTATTAGGGACAACTTCACATATTTCAATCTTTCCTAAACAAAGTGAAATTATTGAAGATTATATGCCGCTTGTCAAAAAAGTAGAAGCTATCGATGGGGTCGTTGCTGCTTCGCCGTTTATTTATTATAAAACTGCCATTTCTTCAGCATCCGGCGGTGATGGTGTCATGATTCGAGGTATTATACCCGATTTAGAAGAAAAAACTGCCAATATTAAAAAAGATATCATCCTTGGAGAATATGATTTTCGTCCATTAATCACCGATGATGATACTATCCCCGGGATGGTAATGGGCAAACAGCTTGCCGATAGATTAGGAGTGTATCTTGGAGAGTCAGTTGTACTTTATTCGTTAAATAAAGAGACTCTTTCCCGTAAAGCACGCCCCAGAGTTGCCAAATTTTATATCTCCGGTATTTTTGAAACAGGTATGAATGAGTTTGACGGACAGCTTGCATATATATCTCTTGAAGCTGCCCAAAAATTATTTAAAACCGGCAACGGAGTAACGGCGATTCATCTTAAACTTGAAGATATCTATATGGCAGAAGACTTATCTCCTATAATTGATGGAGTATTAGATTTCAAATATGATGTTGTCCCATGGAACGTGTTATACAAACAACTTTTTACGTGGATAGAAATTGAAAAAATTGTGCTAATGCTTGGATTTCTTTTAATAATACTGGTCGCTGCTTTTTCAATTATTTCAACTTTAGTGATGATGACTATGGAAAAACGTCAGGAAATAGGCATTTTAAAGACAATTGGCGTAACTCCGTCATCTATTCGTAAGATATTTATTTATAATGGGTTATGGATTGGTATTGGCGGTGTCTTTGCCGGCTGGTTATTGGCAATAACTGCAATTATTATTCAAAATCAATTTGAAATAATATCACTGCCGCCGGATATCTATTTTATCTCATATTTGCCTTTTGTTATCAAATGGTATGAATTTTTACTTGCCGGGGTGGTTACTGTCTTTATTTGTTTTTTAGCGGCACTTTTTCCGGCTCATCAGGCGGCAAAACTCTCGGTTATCAAGGTTTTACGGAAATAATTATAACAATGATTTTGATTATAAATTAAAGAGTTTTCATCTATTGCCGATTTTAGAGGTATATGGATATGAAGAAATTGGAGTTCAAATAAAATAAATGATGAATGAACATTACATCTTATCAGCCAAAGATATACACAGGGATTTTTCTACCTTGCATGAACCTTTATCTGTCTTAAAAGGCGTAAATTTGGATATTAAACCTTACGAAACAGCAGTTGTAACCGGAGCATCCGGTATAGGTAAGTCAACTCTGTTACACATCTTAGGTGGACTTGACAAACCGACAAAAGGTCATGTTGTTATTGACGGTGAATCGATAAACGGAAAATCTGAAGAAGCTTTAGCTCGGTTTAGAAATGCCAAAATAGGTTTTGTTTTTCAATTTCATTATCTGTTGGAAGATTTTTCTGCTTTGGAAAATGTGATGATTCCGATGATGGTTGCCGGACAAAACAAGAGGGATTCAGTCTCAAATGCGGAACACTTACTGGAACTTGTTGGTTTAATAGATAGAAGAGATCATCGTCCGGCAGAACTTTCCGGAGGTGAGCAACAACGTATTGCGGTTGCTCGTGCCTTAGCAAATTCTCCTGAACTGGTGATTGCTGATGAACCTTCCGGGAATTTAGACAGAGAAACCGGACAAAAACTTCATGAGTTGATGATGAAATTAAACGATGAAAAGAAAATTACTTTTTTAATAGCCACCCACAATCAAGATTTGTCTAACCAATGTATGAGACATTTTCAGATTGTTGACGGCGTTTTACATGAGTGTTAATGAAGTAGGTGAATTTATGCTATGTCAAGATTGTAATAAAAGAGAAGCTCAAGTTAATTTTACACAGATAAAAAACAATGTGCAGTCTACACTGTCTTTGTGTAATGAATGTGCTGCTGCCCGAGGATTTCATTCTCCTTTAGATAATATACCATTTCCATTGGCAGATATTTTATCCGGTTTGGCAGCGAACCTTCCAATGCAAAAACAAATTGCTCAAGAAGAATCAATTAGTTGCTCAGGCTGTGGTTTAACTTTTGATGAATTTACTCGTCAAGGTAGATTTGGATGCGGCGAATGTTATACAGCATTTCGGAGCCGCTTGGAAATGATTATGAGAAAAATTCACGGTGCATCAATGCACAGAGGCAAAACCCCTTCATTTGCAATTACCGACGAGGGCAATGCTGAAACTTTTTCTGTCAAAGAAGAAGAACGACTCAAAGACGAATTACAAAAAGCAATCAGTTCAGAAGATTTTGAACGGGCGGCTGAAATAAGAGATAAATTAAAATCGCTCCAAGACTCAATCTCTATTGAGAATTAAAGGGAGAATATGTTACATACAATGTTTGATGAAATGGCAAAATCTCCGGCGGCTTGGCTTTCAAGTAATGGAAAAGAATCTTTAGTTGTTCTTTCTACACGAGTTCGTCTCGCCCGAAATATTAGCGGGTGCAATTTCCCGGAGTCTGCTGATATAGAAACGAAAAAAAGAGTTATCAGTTATGTTGACTCGGTTGTAGCACGGTCAAAACAAATGAGTGACGGTACCTATATTAAAGCAGCCGATATTAATGCACTTGATAAAGATTTCCTTATTGAAAGACATCTTATCTCTCCTGTTTTTCTAAATGACGAATTTGATAAAGCACTGTTTATTTCAGATAATGAACAGGTCTCAATTATGGTAAACGAAGAAGATCACTTACGGATACAGGCTCTCTCCGCAGGACTTGATCCACAAGGTTCTTTTGAGCTTGCGATGAAATATGAAAATGAAATCAGCAAATATTTAGAATTTAACTACGATGCCGATTTTGGGTATTTGACATCCTGTCCGACAAATGCAGGTACCGGTATGAGAACATCGGTGTTGATTCATCTGCCCGGATTAGTCCTCACTCGTGAAATTGATAAAGTTATTTCTCATATTACTCGTTCCGGTTTAATTGTAAGAGGGTTCTATGGTGAAGGTTCCGATGTGCTGGGAAATTTATTCCAAATATCAAACCAAACCACACTTGGTGTCACAGAAGAAGAAATTCTGAAGCAGATTGAACGAATAACTAACGAAATTATAGAAAAAGAAACATCAGCACGTAATAGACTTATTGAAGAAACATCTGAAATAATAGAAGACAAAATTTGGCGTGCTTATGGAATTTTAAAAAATGCCAGAGTGTTGACATCTGAAGAAGTGATGAATTTGCTTTCTGCTGTTCGTTTAGGACATGCTACAAAAATGCTTGATTTCTTGGATGTGGGATTAATTAATGATATATTACTATTATCCCAGCCGGCTCATTTACAAAAATATTATGGGTCTGAAATGGATAATAACAGACGTGATTTTGTTCGTGCTCAAATGGTACGTGAAAAATTGCGTGACCAAAAATAAAAAAACAGCTTGGATGTTTTTTACTACGAAAAGATAATGTTAGATATATAAAGGATGAAATGTCATGAATGAAATGTTCACCGAAAGTGCTCGTAAAGCAATAGAGTATGCACGTGATGAAGCATCACGACTGAGACATGACTATATTGGCACAGAGCATCTGCTCCTTGGATTAGTTCGGCTTAGTGACGGACGTGCTGTTGAAATTATAACCAATCTTGGATTGGAACTTGCTGACTTACGGATATCAATTGAAGAAGTTGTACAGCCTTCTGGCGGAACAATGACAATGGGACAGCTTCCCTTAACAGCCCGTGCCAAAAAAACACTTGAAGTGTCAGGTCAAGAAGCAAGAGCTTTGCAGTCAAAAGATATTGATACTGAACATATTCTTTTAGCATTATTAAAAGATGAAGAAGGGGTCGCATCACAAGTCCTTTCCGGTTATGAAATTGATTATAAAGAAGCTTATGAAGAGCTCAAAAATATTCAAAATGGCAAACCGTCATCATTTAAGAAGAAACGTAAAAAATCTAAAACTCCTGCCTTAGACCATTTTGGCAGAGATCTTACAGAGCTAGCCCGTCGGGGAGTGCTTGACCCGATTATCGGACGGGAATATGAAATTGAACGTGTTGCCCAAGTTCTTTCTCGACGCAAAAAAAATAATCCTGTCTTAATTGGTGAACCGGGAGTTGGTAAAACTGCTATTGCCGAAGGTCTTGCCCAACGCATTGTTGAAAACAAAGTACCGCAAACTCTTGAAAATAAAAGAGTCGTCACGCTTGATATGGCATCACTTGTTGCGGGTACAAAATATCGGGGACAGTTTGAAGAACGTTTGAAAGCTGTGATGACAGAAATTATCAATGCAACTGATGTTATTATTTTTATAGATGAATTACATACTATCGTTGGTGCCGGTGGTGCTGAAGGTTCTTTGGATGCCTCAAATATCTTTAAACCTTCACTGGCTCGTGGTGAACTACGCTGTATCGGAGCAACTACACTTAACGAATATAGAAAATATATCGAAAAAGACGGTGCCTTAGACCGCCGTTTCCAAACTGTTATGGTAGAACCACCGTCTGAAAGTGATACTATTAAAATATTAAAAGGTCTGCGTGTGAAGTATGAAGATCATCATCAACTAAATATTTCCGATGATGCTATCGAAACCGCTGTAAAACTTTCTAACAGATATGTCCCCGGTAAATTTCAACCGGATAAGGCGATTGACTTAATTGATGAAGCCGGTTCAAGGGCTCATCTTGCAACCTATACACGACCGGAAAAATTTGCTGAAATCGAAACAGAGTTAGATGAACTGCAAGAGAAAAAAGAAGAGGCAGTGAAAAATCAGGCGTTTGAAACTGCTGCCCAACTTCGTGATGATATTAAAATCAAACGTGATGAACTTTCTACTTTACAGGAAGAGTGGGAAGAAAACAGAAAAAATAATAAAGTTACCTTAAGTGGTGAAGATGTTGCTTCTGTTCTTGCCAAAATTACCGGTATACCTCTTTTCCGTCTTGAGGAAAACGAATCAAAACGATTGATTAATATGGAAGAAGAACTCAAGAAAACTATTATCGGTCAGGAAGATGCTATTAAATCTATTTCGCAGTCAATCCGCCGTGCCAGAGCAGGCTTGGGTGACCCACGCCGTCCGATTGGTTCCTTTATTTTCTTAGGACCAACCGGTGTAGGTAAAACAGAACTTGCCCGTACATTATCTGAGTTCTTGTTTGAAGATGCCGATTCACTTATTCGAATTGATATGTCTGAATACATGGAAAAATTTGCAGTCTCTCGTTTAATTGGTGCTCCTCCGGGGTATGTTGGATATGAAGAGGGCGGTCAACTGACTGAAAAAGTCAGGCGTAAACCTTATTCTGTTGTACTGCTTGATGAAATCGAAAAAGCTCATCCTGATGTATTTAATATTCTGCTGCAGTTGATGGATGATGGTACTTTAACTGATTCATTCGGACGAAAAGTTGATTTCCGCAATACCGTTGTCATCATGACATCGAATATTGGGACTCGTCAATTACGTGATAACAAAACTGTCGGATTTGGTGCTGAAGCATCTGATTCATCTTTTTCCGGTATGACTAAAAAAATTATGGAAGAATTGAAAAAAATGTTCAATCCGGAACTACTCAACCGTATTGATGAAACTATCGTATTCCATTCTCTTGACAAAAGTCATATCAAACAGATTATTGAAATTCTTGTTGAAGATATTGCATCTCGTTTGGCTAATAAAGGTATTAGTTTTAATTTAACAGAAGAAGCCAAAGATTTTCTTGCCGATAATGGATACGAACCGGAATATGGTGCAAGACCGCTTAAACGTGCCTTGCAGAAATATCTTGAAGACCCGCTTGCCGAAGAAATCTTGCGTGGTCAATATGCCGGTGACATTGATTTGAAAATTACAGTTGAAGATGATCATTTGAAATTTGATTTTGAGTCTCAAAAAGACAATTTAAACGAAACTGTTGCATAATTCAGATACAGTTTATTAATTTCTAAAACAGCCGATTTTTTAAAAATCGGCTGTTTTTTTACCAAATATATACCAGTTTTAAAATGTTAAACTGTTTTTAACCAATAACTTGCAAAAAGATGTTGCATTAATCTTCTGTTGTGTTATAATTGGTGGCTACAATCGAAAGATTGAGAAGTCACCCTGAGTCCGCCTAGGCGGAAAGGGTAAGCATTTGAGATAGAAAAAGAATTGTTAAAATATACGAGGTTTTATTATGGCTCATAAAAAAGGTGTTGGTTCTACCAGAAACGGTCGGGATTCAAACGGACAACGACGCGGAACCAAACTATACTCCGGTCAGTCAATTACTGCCGGTTCTATTATTGTTCGTCAGGTTGGTTCTCCAATCAAAGCCGGCAACAATGTTGGACAGGGAAAAGACTTTACTCTTTTTGCAAAAATTGACGGTGAAGTTTGTTTTGAAAGAGTTGGCAAAACAGGTAAAAAAGTATCTGTATACAGCCAGTCCCGCCCAAAACAAAACTAACTTGTAGGTTATGTCCCCTGTGGGCTTGACAAGATTGTATCTATACAAAAAACTTGTAGGTCAGGTCTCTTAAGAGACCTGACTTTTTTTATTGCAATTAGTATGTAGGGTTCGGGCATGCCTGAATCATTATTGTACCGACAGGGCATTGCCCTGTCTTAGCGGAATAGGCACAATTTGTAAAACATGTAAAAACTGTTGTTAGCGGAAATGCTAAAGATTTCCGCCCTACTGATAATTTTCAAATATTCAGTAACTCCTTTCCGTCGAAGACGGAAACCAGTGCAGAAACATATTTAACAAATTAATCGATACATCATAAACTTCTAACAACTCTTTATCAACAGACATTTTGTTCCTGTTCTGGGCTCCGTGGCAAGCACGGAGAGGGTTGGTGGAGTAATAAAATTATCTGAGGAATCTACTTAGTATATTTATAAACTAATATTTCTTTTACACTGTAATTACGATTATACTCTACTCCTTTCCGTCGAAGACGGAAACCAGTGCAGAAACATATTTAACAAATAAATAGATACATCATAAACTTCTAACAACTCTTTATCAACAGACATTTTGTTCCTGTTCTGGGCTCCGTGGCAAGCACGGAGAGGAGAGCAGGTAGGTAGTAAGTTTGTCGGGCTTCTCGATTTTAAAATCTGACGATTTTAAACCAACGGAACCGCAACCTACAAGTTTTTTTAATTACAAAATCTTTTTCCAACAAACTAATTGCATTCAAATATTCAATACATATATTCTACACTAAACTATGAGTAAACTACTTGAAAATCTCAACCCTGCCCAGCTTGAGGCAGTCACAATCACCGAAGGACCACTTCTTGTAATCGCAGGAGCCGGTTCGGGCAAAACCCGCGTATTAACCCGTCGTTTGGCATATATTGTTGTCGAACGCAAAGCGGAACCGTACCAAATATTAGCGGTCACATTTACCAACAAAGCTGCCGGTGAAATGAAAGAACGGGTCGGACAGCTTTTGGGCGGCGATGTACCGTCTTTAAATGTATCAACATTCCATTCATTTTGTGCAAGATTTCTACGTCGTGAAGCACACCTAATAGGTTATGACTCCAACTACACTATTTTTGATGCCAAAGATGCTCAGACTCTTGTCAAAAACTGTATCAAAGAACTGGGGCTTTCCAATACGCAGTTTACTCCCAAAGCACAGATGAAAAAAATATCTGATTGTAAAAACAAACTGATTTCTGCCTATGATTTTGCAAAAACAGCATCGGGATATTTTGAAGATGCCACCTCTCAGATATATTCACTCTATGAAAGACGGCTCAAAGAATGTGATGCGATGGATTTTGATGACCTTTTGTACAATTCGGTTTTGCTTTTAAAAAACCATGAAGAGCTTGGAGATAAATATCGCAACAGGTTTAAATATCTTATGGTTGACGAATATCAGGATACCAACCATGTGCAGTATCTTCTTATGAAATACTTACTTGATAAACATAATAATCTTTGTGTTGTTGGGGATGAAGACCAGTCTATCTATGGATGGCGTGGTGCCGATATTCGCAATATTTTAGATTTTGAAAAAGATTTCCCCGGTGCTAAAATTATTAAACTCGAACAAAATTACCGTTCGACAAATGTAATTTTAGATGCTGCCTCGGCTGTTATTGACAACAACGAAGCCCGCAAAGGGAAAAAACTCTGGACAGACCAACAGGGCGGCGAAAAGTTACAACTCTTATTGGTAGATACCGCCGCCGAAGAAGCTCTCGAGGTTGTAAAAACGATACTCAATAAACAAATAACAACTTCGCTCAAAGATACTGCCGTACTCTATCGAACCAATGCTCAGTCACGTGCCTTTGAGGAACAACTCCGCCGCCAGTCATTGCCGTACCAAATTGTCGGCGGTGTTTCATTTTATCAGAGAAAAGAAATCAAAGATATAATGGCATATCTGAAACTTATTGTGAACACTAAAGATGATGTTGCTTTTGAGCGAACAATCAACTATCCCAAACGGGGCATAGGTGCCAAAACGGTTACGGACATTGCGATAATTGCCAGACGAGAATTAATCTCCATGTATGAGGTTATCCAAAAAAATGACGACTATCCCGAGTTTGGTGCCAGAGCAAAACGTATAAAACCGTTTGTCGAGTTAATAGAAAAATATCGTACTGAGAAAAAATCAATGGCGATAGATTTAATGACTCAAGATTTGGTTGAAGATATAAATCTTATCGAAGAACTTCGCAACGAAGATAAAATAATCGGGCAGACCAAAATTGAAAATATCGAGGCGTTTATCGAAGGTGTTGCCGAATATGTTAATAACAATGTTGATGCTGCCTTAGAATCATATCTTGCCGAAATTTCTTTGTTCACCGACTTGGATGCATACAAAGAAATTGATGACAAAGTAACTCTGATGACTCTGCATGCTGCCAAAGGATTAGAGTACGATACTGTCTTTATGGTGGGACTTGAAGAAGGACTCTTTCCGCTGGGACAGGCTACAATGGACCCGATGGCTCTTGAGGAAGAACGCCGTCTGTTTTATGTTGGTGCTACCCGAGCAAAAAGACAGTTATATCTTTCATCGGCAACTACGCGATATCGGTTTGGCGAAGTCGAGTCGATACCATCACGGTTTATCAAAGAGGTTCCGGCAGAGCTTATCGAAAAAAAAGACCGTCGTCATAACCGACGATATGGAACCAATACCCATTCACAACAGCATACTCAACAGACATTCTTTAACCGTAAGCTTGCTATGGCAGCTTCGCAGTCACAGGGAGTGCATTACGAGTTTGAAGAAAATGAAATTATGAAAATCGGACGGATAGTGCAGCATCCTACTTTCGGTCGTGGTCGGATTGTCAAAGTTGAGGGAATGGGTGAGTCACTTCGACTTGAAATAATGTTTTCAGGTATCGGTATAAAAAAAATCATGGCAAAATATGCCAAACTCACAATAGTTGGTTGATTCCCTTTACCTTTGACACACACTTCTTAATCCCATCTTCAACAATTGTAATGACAATTATAATATAAATATTTTAGGAAGAATCCTCATGGATGCTTGTTGAGAAAAGTTCAGTATCCTACTTTCGGTCGTGGTCGGATTGTCAAAGTTGAGGGAATGGGTGAGTCACTTCGACTTGAAATAATGTTTTCAGGTATCGGTATAAAAAAAATCATGGCAAAATATGCCAAACTCACAATAGT
>CALCCW010000178.1:0-7215 GCA_937900185.1 uncultured candidate division Zixibacteria bacterium
AGTTCAGACGTGTGCTCTTCCGATCTCTATTCCGGGAGCAATTATCGCATTTATTATAATTGGTGCTCCACTGGGTATTATGTCTAAGAAAAAAGGAATGGGGATAGCAATTACTATTTCAATTATTCTTTTTATTTTCTATTGGGCATCATTAATTGCCGGTGAAGATATAGCTGACCGCGGTTTGCTTTCTCCATTTTGGTCAATGTGGGGAGCAAACTTTATTATAGGTTTTATTGGAATCTATCTGTTGTATTTAGTCGTAACAGAAAAACCTATTTTCAGTTACTTTCGGAAAAAGAGAAAATGATACTTTTTAAAAAATTAGACAGATATATTCTCAAGCTCTTTTTCATTACACTAATAGTTGTGATAATTTCTATAGGTGTAATGATAATTGTTATCAATCTAGTTGAACTGCTCAGAAATTTTATTGATAATAATGTTCCTTTAGATCAAATAGTAGAATACTATCTGTATTTTGGGGGATGGGTACTCAAACTGTTCTTTCCGGTGTTTGTGCTGCTTGCAACTCTTTTCTCTCTATCTTATTTAGCCAAAAACAATGAAATTTTAGCTATGAAAGCCTCCGGTTTGTCACTCTATCGTATTACAGCACCAATTTTGATAGTTGTACTTATTTTATCAGCCGGGCATTTTTATTACAATGAATATATCTTTCCGCCTGCAAATAAACGATTGGTAGAAATTAAAGAGTTTAATATAAAAAAACGCTCCAAACGAAGATATGATCAAGTAACAAATATTTATCGTCAAATATCCCCGGGTAATTTTTATACTATCTCTGTGTTTTATGTGTCAAAACGTGACGGCAAAGATTTTAAGCTCTATCAAACAAAAAATAACAGTTTAAAAAAACTTATTATAGCTTCTAATATTACATATACTGATTATCGTTGGGTTGCCCGTAATGGATTTGTCCGAACTTTCGAAGATTCTGTTCAGCATTCTTTTGTAGAATTTGATTCGCTTTATTTAGATCAGATAAAAGACAAACCGACTGATTTTTCTCGCAGAGTCGGCAATCCGGAGGATATGGGACTTGATGGACTCAAAGAATATATCGCTCTTATGAAACGAACCGGCGGACCTCATATTAGAGAATCTATTGACCTACAGATTAAATACGCCTATCCGCTGGCATCATTTATTGTCGTGCTGTTGTCGATTCCGTTTGCAGCAAATCCCCGTAAAGGCGGAATAGCTGTCTCTTTTTCAAGCGGAGCATTAATCGCATTGATTTATTTTGTTTTGTTTAAAGTTCTGCAGTCTGCAGGATACAATGAAAAAGTTCCCGATTACATAGCTATTTGGGGAGTCAATGGGCTGTTTTTTCTTTTCGGTCTTATAGGACTTATCAGAGCGAGGAAATAATGGTAATAATCATTAGAGGTCCATCGGGAGCAGGGAAATCAACCGCCTGCAAAGAACTGGCGAAACGGCACAAACCGTCAATTGTTATATCGCTTGATGATATCCGTCATTGGAGAACCGACTGGACATTTTCAGATAATGAAGAATCGCTCGCATTACAATCGGCAGCATCAACAGCACAATTATATCACGACAACGGTTACACGGTTTTTATCGACCATGTTTTTTTGAACCGATGGGAGTATGACAAATTTGTTGAATCAGTTGATGTTGATGAATCTGAAATTAAGTTATTTACGCTAATAGCAGATTTAGGTATTCTCATGAGCAGAGACAGCGGTTTACCGGATAATTTGAAAATGGGAAAAAGAGTTGAAACACTTTACGACGAATTTAAAAACTCTGATGAAGATAGAGGGGTTTTGATAGATACTTCAGCCATGTCTGTCGAAGAAGTGGTTGCTTTAATACATACTGAATACTTGTAGGACAGAACCCCGCCAAGGCGGACTGAAAGCCTTTAGTGGTTCTGCCATTGATGGCGGAAATGCTAAAGAATTCCCGCCCTATTGAAAAAGATGATATCGTAGGGAGCAGGCTTGCCTGTTCCGTTTAGAGGTTTGGGCATGCCCAAACCCTACAAAAGAATTGAAAGAGAAAAAATGGATTTTAAACATGCTGTAAAAAAACAATATCAGGCATCACTTACAATGCTTGGACAAGCAATCGAAAATTGTCCCGACTCACTCTGGATTGACCAATCATACGCTAATAAATTTTGGCATATTGCATTCCACACACTTTACTTTACTGATTTCTATACTCAAAAATCTGAAAAAGAATTTGTGAAATGGGAAAAACACAAAGACGGCTTTGAATTTTTAGACCGTCTCCCCGAACAAGAACCGATACCTATTGAAGATGTCTATACCAAAAAAGAAGTCTTAGAATATTATAACTACATTGTCGATGATTTACATGCTCGTATCGACTCAACCGATATGGAAGCAGACTCCGGTGTGTCTTGGATACCGTTTCAAAAGTTTGAACTGCAGATACATAATATAAAACATATCCAGCACCATGTTGGTATGATGTTTGAACGTCTCCGTAATAACGATATAGATGTCGAGTGGGCAAGACGGGAGGGGTAGGAATTTGTAGGTCAGAAGCCCTGCACTTCTGACGAATTCTGGATTCCCAATCAAGTTGGGAATGACATTATGTTAATATTGTATAAATAAAAAGGAATCAGTAAATGATTGAAACTGTAGCGTCACTTATTGAAGAACTTAAAAATCAAGAATTAATAATCTTGGATAAATTTGCTCTAAAGCATGCACCAACTATTGGTGAAATGTATGAAGGTCTAACCTCGGATATTTTGAAAAAGGCAATTCCCCCACACCTAGGACTACAATTTGTATCAGGTGTTATTTATGATAATTCAGAAAAAATGACAAAACAAATAGACTGTATGCTTGTAAAAGGAGAAGGTATAGAAATTCCACATACGGGAAAATATAAATGGCATATTAAAGATGTACTAGTTGTTTTTGAAGTAAAAAAGACACTATATTCAAAAGATTTAGAAGATGCATTTAAGAATTCAAGCAGTGTTCATGAATGTTTTGGAAGATACTTTAATTCTGGCGAATGTGAATTTGAGTTAGATTCTAGTTTGCTTAAAAGAAATTTTTCTGAAATTACAAGAATTGTACCACCAGATTATTCTAAATTAAACCAATTAGATTATTCTTTAGAGATGATTTATCATATTTTACTTATGGAGCAAGTCTCTCCGATAAGAATAGTATTAGGGTATCATGGTTTTAAATCAGAATATAATTTTCGTAAATCTATGATAGAATTTTTGGGTGATAATCTATTATCAAAAGGTTTTGGAGTGGGAAGTTTCCCTCAATTAATAATTTCTGACAAATTTTCTCTATTAAAAATAAATGGTTGTCCATATACCATTCCAATGCAAGATGACTATTGGGATTTCTATGTTTCTACTTCGACGAAGCCTATAAAATTGATTCTTGAATTTATTTGGACAAAATTGGCTAAAGATTACTCTTTAGGTGGTCTTTGGGGTGAAGATTTAAAAATTGAACAATTGAATAAATTTATTTCGGGTAAATCTATAAAAAAGGGGAAATTTTATGGGTGGGATTATAAGATTGCTGAAATAAGTAAAGCTAAATTGGAAGAAATAATTGATGAAAAAGAATGGTCTCCTACATTTTTAGATGAACCTCAATTTGTGATAATCAATAAATTATGTTATGAATCAAAAGTAAATATCAATGATCCTGATATTGTCAAATACATTGAATCAAAAGGATGGCAAGAGAAAGAGTTTGTGCAATCTCTTTTAGATACATCTTTGGTTGCTCTTGATAAAAATTGTCTAGTTTTAATAACTGATGCCTGTCAATGTGCAATTCTTTCTGATGGTAAGTTTGTTGCGGGTGAAAATAATTCTGGTAGATTTACTCGGTGGATGGATAAGAACATTATTGAAAATAATAATGAGTAAGTCTTTTCATTGAATATTATGTCAGTGATTTTTTTATCTGGAAAGTGAATAATAAAAAAAAGAGCGGTGATAAAAACCGCTCTTTTTTTTTGAACATACTTCGACTTCGCTCAGCATGACATATTTATAAAACAGTTATCGGACTACTGTTAGGTTCCCATTGTCCAGGATGCTAAGTAAATCCTCTGTTCGGCGGTCAGTTTATCAAGTCCGATTCCCATTGATTTTAATTTAATACGGGCGATATCTTGATCAACTTTATCAGGTAAGGTATAAACTTTCGGTTCAAGCTTTTTGTGATTTTTCACAACAAACTCAGATGCCAATGCTTGGTTGGCAAACGACATATCCATCACCATGGCAGGATGTCCTTCAGCGGCTGCCAAGTTAATCAAACGACCGTCGGCTAAAATCATAATTCGTTTTCCGCCGATAAGATATTCATCTACAAACGGACGGACTTCTTTTTTCTTTGATGCTGCTTTTTTGATAGCCGGAATATCAATCTCGGCATTAAAATGACCGGAGTTTGCAATAATAGCACCATCTTTCATTTTCTTGGCATGCTCAGCACGGATAACATTGAGATTACCTGTCACTGTGATAAACAGATCACCAATTGGTGCTGCTTTAATCATCGGCATAACCTGAAACCCATCCATGGCAGCCTCTAAAGCTTTGACAGTATCAATTTCGGTGACAATAACTTTGGCACCTAACCCCTGAGCTCGCATAGCAAGTCCACGTCCACACCATCCGTATCCGGCAACAACAACTGTTGATCCGGCGATGAGCATATTGGTCGCACGAATAACCCCATCAAGGGTTGATTGACCTGTTCCGTATCTGTTGTCAAAGAAATGTTTAGTTTTGGAATCGTTCACAGCAACCACCGCAAATTGTAAAGCGTTGTCCATTTCCATAGCACGCAGACGAATGACTCCGGTAGTGGTTTCCTCGGTACCTGCCATAACAGTTTCAAGAAGTTCTTTACGATCAGAGTGCAGAACCGAAACTAAATCGGCACCATCATCCATAGTGATATGAGGTTTAAAATCGAGTGCTTGATGAATATGTTTATAATATGTTTTGTTATCTTCATTATTGATAGCAAAAACAGAAATGCCATAATCTTTAACCAAGGATGCGGCTGTATAGTCTTGTGTGGAGAGTGGATTTGAAGCACAAACGGCGACATTGGCACCGCCTGCTTTGAGAGTGCGGGCAAGATTTGCTGTTTCGGTGGTGACATGTAAACAGCATGCCATGTTAATACCTTTGAGAGGTTTTGTTTTTGCAAACCGTTCTCGTATAGAACGAAGCACCGGCATATTGCGTTCAGCCCATTCTATTTTTTGTTTACCTTCTTTTGCTAATTTAATATCAGCAATATCATATTTTAGAGCCATCTGTTATGCATCCTTTGCAAGTAATTTTGCTTTGTTGGTTTGTTCCCATGTGAACTCTTTTTCGGTTCTACCAAAATGACCATAGGCGGCAGATTTCCCGTAGATAGGTCTGAGCAGATTAAGAGTTTTAATAATTCCTCTTGGGGTCATATCAAAATGTTTATTTATCAGTTGTACAATTCTTTTTTCCGGGACTTTATTTGTTTTGTCCGTAAATACCATGAGTGAAACCGGTTTGGCAACACCGATAGCATAGGCAAGCTGGATAGTACATTTGTCGGCAAGTTCCGATGCGACCACATTTTTGGCAATATATCTTGCCATGTATGATGCCGAGCGGTCAACTTTGGTAGGGTCTTTTCCTGAGAATGCACCTCCGCCGTGTGATGCCATACCGCCGTAGGTATCGACAATAATTTTACGTCCGGTCATACCGGTATCAGACTGAGGTCCGCCGATAACAAATTTGCCTGTGGGGTTTACTAAAAACTTTGTCTTTTTATCAATCATCTTTTTAGGAATAATCGGCAAGATGATTTTATCAATTATTTCATTTATTGCCTTTTTGGTAATCTTTTTACCTGAACGGTCCAAAATTTCTTCGGAGTGTTGTGAAGAAATTACAACTGTGTCTACACGGTATGGTTTACCGTCTTTGTATTCAACTGTTACCTGCGACTTGCCGTCAGGTCCGAGGTATTTTAATTTGTTTGATTTTCGAACTTTGGCAAGCTGACGTGATAATTTATGTGCCAGCATGATAGGCATCGGCATAAGTTCTTTTGTCTCACGGCAGGCATATCCGGTCATAAGACCCTGATCGCCGGCACCCCCGGTGTTCACTCCCTGAGCAATGTCGGGTGACTGCATGCCGATAGCATTTAAGATTGCACAAGTATCGTAGGCAAATCCATATTTACTGTGAGTGTAACCGATATCTTTGATAACTTTCCGAACCAATCCCTGTATATCGACATATCCCTTGGTTGTAATTTCACCGCCAACGATGATAAGTCCGGCAGTTACAAATGTTTCGCAGGCGACCCGCCCTTTTTTATCCTGCTTTAAAATTGCATCTAAAACAGCATCAGAAACCTGATCACAGAGTTTATCCGGGTGACCTTCAGTTACCGATTCTGATGTAAATAAAAAGTTATTAGCCATCTATAATCTCCATATTGTTTTTATTTCAATCACTCAAGGGTATATATCGTAAATTTATTGAGAAATTACAACCTTTAAATATATGATTTTTATAGAATGTTATATGTTATATCTTTGATCGGATATTCTTGTCCGACTGTTCGACAGACAGAAATGTTTGTCGTATTGGTGATTTAGTTTAGTTAAACTATCTTACAATCGAAGATAGGTTTGGGTCAGTTAAAACAATTGACCAAACGAGCCTATCCAGTCATTGATTAAGAACTGTACCCGTCCGATAAGCAGTGATACACGACCCATAACGGTGTAACCAAAATGAGCTCCAAAAGCAATCATAATAAACCAGATGCCGAGTTTGGCAGTAACACCCAAAGCTCCGGTATGTTCATGCGAAAAGTAGAAATAAATAAGAGTAGAGATAACCCCGACAACAATGATAATTGCAAGCAAAGTAGCTCCAAAACCATCTCCGTTAAACAACGGAAGCATTGTATTTTGCATTTGAGGTAAGACCAATCCATGAAGCTGTGACACAATAAAAATACCTGCAGTAATACCCATCACAAAAGCCAAAGAGATACGAGATAACCAAGAATATTTTGTTGTAAAGCGGGTAAACATCAAAAAGCCTAATATTCCAGAGATCGGAAGAGCGTCGTGTAGGGAAAGAGTGTAGATCTCGGTGGTCGCCGGATCAGTAAA
>CALCCW010000179.1:0-7216 GCA_937900185.1 uncultured candidate division Zixibacteria bacterium
TCTACACTCTTTCCCTACACGACGCTCTTCCGATCTAGGTATTTCAGCATTGAGATATCTTTTACATAGCACCTCTCCTTTTACAAGTATTTCATTGTCGGAAGCTATCTTAATTTTTCTATATTTTATAACCTTGCCTGATGTGAGAAGTTCCTCCTGTGATGCACTCGGTAAAGTAGTAGTAACCTGTGAAGACATCTCCGACATACCGTATGTTTTATATATAAGAATATTTAACCCAACAGCTTTTATGATTAAATCATCAGTAACCATTCCCCCGCCTACAAGAACTGCTTTAAGAGATTTTAGTTTTCCAGAATAATGTAACATTCTTCTCAGTTGAGTTGAGACGACAGAAACATGGGTGATTTTACGAGATTCAATTGTATCTTCTAAAGAAATTGATTTATTATAATCTACTAAGGTTCCACCTGAAAGAAGAACCCGAAAAACAATAGAGAGTCCACCGATATGGTGAAGCGGTAAAGACAAAAGCCATCTGTCGTTTATGTGAACCGGTATATTTTCATTGGAACCTAATGCGGAATAGTAATGATTGCCGTATGTATGCAAAACTGCTTTGGGAATAGACGATGACCCTGATGTAAATATAATAGTAGCATCTTCTGAAGTTAAAAATTCATTGTCTTGTATGGAATTAAATAATTTTTCAACTTTTTCTTTTGGAGTTTGCTTAGAAAACAGAACCGGAACAGCACTGTTATATATAATAGCAAAAAATGTTATGAGTGACTCAAGAGAACTGTCTATGAGAAATACTGTTTTTTCGTTTTTTGTATACAATAATTCATTTTGACATGCTGCCTGTTTTATTTTTTGATAGAATTGCTTATATGAGATATTAATATTTTCATTTGTATAGAATATTTCATCTTTATATTTTTCAAATGATTCCCAAACAAACTTACTTGTTATCAAGAACTACCTCCGTAAGTTTTGAGAAATCTAATTGTGAAATTATATCTATCGGTTTTGATAAATCAATTTTTCCTTTTGTGATAGTAATCGGGTTAGGAATTAAATCATCTTCAAACCATGAAAGAGTATCGACCCCGATTGGAATCATTGAGTCTATAATCGCCCCCATTGATGCGAGTATATATGTTCCGATAGAAGTTTCAAACGATGAACTGATGACAGGTTGTATTCCTAAGGCAAATGCTTTTTTGGCAAACATCATAGAGTTTGTATATCCTAAAAGTGTCGGCTTTAATACTATTGCCTTTAAAGCAAACAGATTGTTGAGCATTTCCGGATGGATTTCTACAAGCGATTCATCAAGTGCGATAGGCATTTTATCATGGTGATCATCAAAGTATTGCTGCACTAACTCAAATGACTTAAAAGGTTCTTCAATGTAATCTATATTGACAGATTTCAGTTGTTCATAAAAATCAAGTGCTGTTGTAATATCAAACGCACGATTGGCATCAAGACGAATCAAGGATTCATCACCTACAATTTCTCGTACTTTATGAATTGCTGAAATTTCATCATGAAGATTTGATCTGCCAATTTTTATTTTGAAAGCTCTATACCCATCTTCATAGCGTTGTGCGGCACGTTTTACAATTTCAGTTTGATTTCCAGTTAAGAGTGCATTCACAGAAACTATTTGTTTCGCATTTGGGTTTAATAAATCAACTAATGTCAAATCTTTAGATTGAGCCGTTAATTGTAAAAATGCTGATTCAATGCCAAAACGTACCGATGGTGCATAGATTGATAACTGCTGTATAAGGTCAGACGGTATCGCTTTGCGGACAAATTTATTTTTAAATAAAACAACTTCTTTGAGAACATCGGCAGGTGATTCTTGTGAAAAAAAAGGGAGCGGTGCAATTTCAGAAATTACTTTAATACCGTTGTCGGAAACTATTTCTAAAATAAATCCTTCTCGATGAGAAATTTTGTGACCATGCAGTACTAATTCTTTTTTAAGAGGAAGTTTGTAAGAATATAATTGCAGAGAGTCAATAATCATATTACCCATCCAATTGCAAACAGAAGCGAATAGAAAAATAGAAGTTTTCCGGTTTGTGCTAAAAGATTATTAAGTTCTTTGCCTGTTTGCTTGAAAATATTTTTTAGAACTATTAAAGACGGTATAATAACAATTGCCGGAAGCAGATGAAAAATATTATTTGATTGTAAATAAAAATAAACCGGAAGCAAAGCACCGACAGCTACAAACAAAACAAACTGCGATTTTGAAAAGCTCTCACCAAATCGAACCGCTAAAGTTTTTTTACCGCTAATTCTGTCAGACTTTATATCTCTTAAATTATTTACAACCAAAATAGCAGAAGAAAAAAGACCGGGAGCAAAACCTGCAATTAAAACATTATTGTTAATTGTTAAAGTCTGTACATAATAAGTTCCGCCAACAGCGACCGGTCCGAAAAATATAAGTACAAACAGTTCACCAAATCCGATATATCCAATCGGATATTTTCCACCTGTATAAAGCACGCCAAACAAGATAGAACTAAGCCCGATAACAACAATCGGCAGACCTCCTCGAAAGACAAGATAAATGCCGACAAGAAATGCCAGTGCAAATGCAATGATAGTCGCATTCTTTACAGCATGAGGAGACATCAAACCGGACTGTGTTACTCTCGTAGGTCCCAGTCTGTCCTCACGGTCGGAGCCTTTTTTAAAATCAAAATAATCATTGGCAAGATTAGTTCCAATTTGAATAAACAAAGCTCCAAAAAGTGCTGCTAATGCTGATAACAAATGAAACGATTTATCAGCAAACGCCATTGCTGTTCCGATAATAACCGGTGCAGCGGCAGCAGGTAAAGTTTTTGGACGACAGGCAAGCCAGTATATTTTAAGTTGTGAGTCAGGCATAGGAACTTAGAATTTTATTAACCTCGTTTAGGAAACTTTGAGAAATCAGGTTTACGTTTTTCAACAAAAGCATTGCGACCTTCCTGACCTTCTTCAGACATATAAAACAGCATGGTTGTATTTCCTGCCAACTCCTGCAGACCAACTTGTCCGTCACAGTCGGCATTCATGGCAGCTTTGAGACATCGTATAGCAATCGGTGAATTAGCCAGTATTTCTTGGCACCACTTTATTGTTTCATCTTCAAGTTGTGCATACGGTACGACTGTATTTATAAGTCCCATATCAAGTGCTTGTTTGGCATCGTACTGACGGCATAAAAACCAAATTTCCCGTGCTTTTTTCTGTCCGACAATCCGAGCCATATAGCTTGAACCAAAGCCGCCGTCAAACGAACCGACTTTTGGACCGGTCTGACCAAAGACTGCATTGTCGGCAGCCACTGTAAGATCGCACATTAGGTGCAGCACATGACCGCCTCCGATAGCATATCCGGCAACCATCGCAATAACGGGTTTCGGGCAGGTTCGTATATCACGCTGAAAATCCAACACATTCAAATGTTCGGTACCATCGGAATCCTGATAGCCGGCATCGCCGCGAATTGTTTGGTCGCCTCCTGAACAGAACGCTTTTTCTCCTTCACCGGTTAAAATAATCACACCGATTGTTTTATCAGACCTTGCATCGGCAAGTGCTGTTATCATTTCTTTGACAGTGAGTGGTCTGAATGCGTTTCTTTTTTCGGGACGGTTGATTGTGATTTTTGCAATACCGTCAAATTTGTCATATTTTATATCTGTATAATCGCCTGCTTTATTCCATTTTATTTTAGCCATCTGCTCCTCGTTTATTTCAAATAATTTTCTATCGTATTATAAAACAAATCTTCCTTTTCAAAATGCACATTATGAGAGACATCGTCAATAATTTCATGTGAGAATTTTGGATGTTTCATGCAGATTTTTTGAGCTATTGCACTGTATTTTTTATCTAAACTTCCGGTAATAAGTAAAACATCTGCTTTTATTTCATCAAGAGAATTCCACAATGACGGCATAACCCCTGTACCGCTATGCTTTAGTGAAAGGGTTAATTGCTTAATATTATTTTTAGATTTAAGGGCAATCATTTTTAAAAAGGTATCAGACTTTTTATCAATAGAAGAAAACAAATCAAGGTTATACCAGTCTTGTAAAAATTGTTCCATCGGATGCATTTGCATTCTTTTTGAAAGCAGTAAATCTTTTTGCACTCTTTCTTTTTTTTCCTGTTCGGTTTTTAGACCGGGAGATGATGACTCAATGACTGCTTTCCGAAAAGTCTTGGGATAATTAGTTAAAAGATAAAAGGCAATCCGCCCGCCCATAGAATAACCAAGCAAGTAAGGATTCTCTATCTTTTGATCTTTGAGAAACTCAACAATAGATTCTGATGTTTTTTCAATCGTATAATCAGATTCATTGTCCGATTTAGTTTCCCCATGCCCCGGCAAGTCTAAAGTAACACAGTAAAAATTTTCTTGTAATCTATTAGCCAAAGGCTCCCAGTCGGATGAATCTCCCATAAAACCATGCAGCATAAGAAGCGGCTGGTTTTGTGTATCCCCATACGTTTTGAAATGGAAATCTATCATACAATCAAACCAACTTTTTTATTTTTCTTTCAATATTCTTCTGTTCTTCGAAAATTTCTGAATCTTGCAGGGCTATTTCAATAATTGATGACTGCTTTAGCTTTTGAACTTTCATAAATATCTCTTTAAATTGTCCGGTGGAACTTATAAAATAATACGGCAAATCATATTGTGCGGCAGTAGATTCAAAAATCATATTTTGCGGCGTGTCAAAATAGTCTGTAAAAATTTCTTTATCTTTTGCAATTGGCAAGTAAGAAAAAATTCTGCCGCCATTATTATTTAGAAGTACTAAAATAATCGGATGTTTTAATTTTTTCAGAAGTGCCAATGAATTAATGTCGTGCTGAAAAGCTAAATCACCTATCAAAAGGGTTCCTCTTTTCTTGGCACCGAGAGCAAAACCGACTGCCGATGCGATAGTACCATCGATACCGGACAGCCCTCTGTTTGCAATCACACGGTTGTTCTTATCTGATATATCAGCAAACATTTCAAGCAAACGAACCGACAAAGAGTTTGCCGAATAGATAAAACTGTTTTTGTGTACTAACTGTGAAAGTTGCCTTGCTATTGCAATTTCTGTAAATTTATAATCGTACTCTGAAATCAGACATTTCACTTTCTCGTTACATTTTGTTACATACTTGAGAAATTGTGATTTAAATGGCTGGATATCTTCAGAAAGTTGCTGTAAAAGTTTTTCTATCGACCCTACTTTGCTTTCAGTCATTTTGTGATGAGGATTGTAGGCATGCAATGAATTATGCAGGACAAGATAGTTCTCTATGTTTGATTTTTCAATAAACTGAAGCAGACGTTTTGAAACAATGTTTCCTCCGACATGAATTACTTGATATTGCTTATTTGTTTGAAGCATGTTTGTTGACAAAATTTGATCATAATATGAAATTAAATTTTCAGATTTATTTGACAGTCTCAGACCGGAACGAATATCAGGAAAAATTGGTAAGTTATTTTTTTCAGCAAAGCGTACTACTGCCTGTGCTTCTTTATTTGTTCGTAATGCTCCCGCTATTAAAATAGTCGGAAGATTCTTATCAAATGTAGAGCTATAAGACAGAATGTTTTTTTTAGGTTTTATTTTCAGAAATGGTTTATCTGAGTCAATCCAATCTTGAACAACAGATGCGTATTTGCTATAATCTTTTTTTGTTTTTTTGAATACAAGCGGTTCTCTAAACATACAATTTATATGAACAACTCCCGATGGATACGAAGTTGTACTTTGTACAAGCTTACTTACATGAAAAAGAATATCTTCTAAAGAAATGTTTTTATCGGGCGGAGCAATATTATAAAAATCTTTTACCTGCTCGCCGAACATTTCCTGTTGATTACACGTTTGGTTTGCCAACACATTGTGCAGCTCCGGCGGACGGTCAGATGTTATAACAATCATCGGAACCGAATCTGCAGAAGACTCACAAACAGCAGGAAAATAATTAGCACCTGCTGAACCGGAAGTACAAATCAACACCCCCGGTTTACCGGTTCCCCGGGAATAACCTAAGGCGGCAAATGCTGCACCCCGTTCATCAAAATGAATATGTTTTGTAAGTTTGTTATTATATGCGACCGATGATGTTAATGGTGTTGAGCGTGAACCGGGGGAGATAAAAAAATTATCTATCTTGTTTCGGTATAGTTCTTCTATGAGGATGTTTACAACAAGTTCATTAAATGATGATGCTTTTGTAAGGTTCATGAGTTTAGAATTTTTAAGAAATTGGAAATCTTGTTTTCGATTTCATCCCATTCACTTTCAGGAATGGAACCGTCGATAATTCCGGCACCCGAATATAGTGTCATTTTATTTTTATCAATTAAACCGGAACGAATAGCAACAGCAAACTCTGACGTATCTTTACTTATCCATCCTATTGGAGCAGCGTACCATCCTCTGTCAAACTGTTCTAAATCAGCAATATATTCTAAAATATTTTTCTTTGGATATCCCCCGACAGCAGCAGTCGGATGTAAACTGTTCACTAAATCAAAATCTGTTACAGAATCATGTAGTGAAAATTTGAACCGTTTTATAAGATGCTGTACTTTGGCAAGCTGAATCAAAAGTACATTACCACCATTCTGTTCTTCTTTTCCTTTTACATATTCAGCAAGAGCTTCTAAGATTGATTCTATTACATAGTGATGTTCTTTTATATCTTTTTGACTTTGAAGCAGTTCATCGGCAAGCGACCTGTCATGCCGTTCATCATCACCTCTGCTTCTAGTTCCGGCGACAGCCTCGCACTTGAGATTGTTATGGTTGCGATAGTAGAGTCTTTCTGGAGTTGCACCTAAAAATGCATTTGTTTCACTGAGCTGAAAGCAAAAATGAAAACAGTTTGATGTATTTTCAAGTAAACTATGCATAATAAAATCCGGTCGAATGTTTTCTTTAAAAGTAAGCTCTGTTTTTCGAGCAAGAACTATTTTTTCATACCTGCCTTCAATCATTGCTGTTAAGACAGAATTAACTCGTGACATCCATTTCTCTTGATCGGGAAAGTCGGTACGATTAACCATTTCGTTTGTATACTCAGACAGCAATTCATTCGAAAAATCTAATTGAGCCAGTTGCTCAAAAATAAGTTCCTGATTTTCTTTATCATAGAAGAGATCGGAAGAGCACACGTCTGAACTCCAGCCACACTGATATATCTCGTATGCCGT
>CALCCW010000180.1:0-7218 GCA_937900185.1 uncultured candidate division Zixibacteria bacterium
GGAGGAAATCTCTTTCATCTTATCACCTTTATTATACTTATCTATAATATATTTTCTATTTTCCAATGCGGTTTCTTTGAAGTCACTGTCTTCATACTGCCGAATCATGGCAAGACAATCGTCAGGAGTATTAAAAAGATATTTTTGGGGATAAATATATTTTGCTCCATACCAATTATGAATTAACGGCATAAGCCCTGATGCCATTCCCTCGGCAATTGAATAATGAAAAGATTCAAACAACGATGTTGATATAACAAAATCTTTATCGGTATACCAAGCAGACATATTGTCAATCCATCCATCGAAAATAATAGGTAGATTGTTTTCTTTGATAAAATGTTCAAAATATAATTTTATACGAGGGTCTTGATGCTGTCCGGCAATATGCAGCGAATATTCATTGTCATAGTCATATATTTTTTTGAAGCAGTACAATAACAATTCCGGATTTTTTTTGTAATTGATATATCCTACAGATGCTATTTTTTTGCCGTATCTTTTATTTTTGGGAATTTGATATTTTTGAGTATCAACAGCATTATGAATTATAACTTGGGGTGTTTTTATTTTAATTTTAGCCGTAACCAGTTCCTGTACTGATTTATTTACAAAAATAAGCAGATCAACTTTTTCCCAATCAACTTGTAAAGGATAATCTGTAAATGCCTCATAGCTGTGTAAACGACAGACTATTTGTGATTTTTTTTTAAACTTGGTTGCTTCAACTAAATACTGGTCACACCATTCAAACCAAGATATATCAGCCCATTCCATAAGGTGTTTCATTTCGTTGAGATTTGAATTGTCAAATATTTTGACTTCATTGGATTGTTTGAGATAATCAATAATGTCTCCGACAAAACTGTCAATAGAGGAAAAAAATGCAATTTTTTTGCCGGCAATCATTGCATGTTCAGAACTTGAAATAACCGGATTAGGCTTATTCTTTTCTTTTATAATTTCCTGCCATCTATGAATCTCAGCTTTTGATTTTGAGTTGTTACCGTTTGACTTTTCATTTAGACATAAAAGTTGGTTTGCTTCTTTAAAAAATTGATTATCCAAAGAATATGCCAAGGCATTGTTACGCACTATTGAGTCATTTGGGTTAATTGTAAGTGCTTTTTCCCAAGAGAGAAAAGCTTTTGCAGAATCATTCAGATGTGTTGCTATTACTGCTAAATCATTAAGTAGTTCTGAGTTTTCGGGATATTTTGTCAGGAGTGTTTCTACTCTTTTGTAAGCATTTTCATAATTTTGACTATTGATTTCAATGAGTGCAAGATTATAATTTGCATCATAGTGTAATGGTTCTATTTTTGTGATTTCTGAAAAGAACTCAAAGGCATCGCTATTTTTTTGCAGCGAGACGGCAAGAATTCCGGCTGTCATTTTATCGGTGATGGAACTTGTCGACAACATGGCAACAGTTTTTACATAGGGATATGCCTCCGATAGTTTATTATCCGCTAAGAGTTTATTTGCTTGTGATGTTAATTCCTCTGAAGAGATTAGCCCATCAGCAAGTTTTTTTTGCAAATGTAGATTCGTAGTACTCATTATATCAATATCCTATTTTGATATGAACAAACAATTAAACAGCAGATGAAGCAGTCTCTTGTTCGGAAACATTTTCTTGCTTTGGGAGATACCTCATAAAATAATATTTTACATCAAAATCAGTATTTACCAAGACAAGCTGTTTTCCCAGATTATTTTCAGTATTGATTAAAATAGGACCCTGCATATTTGCTGTGATATCTTCCGGAGTTTCAGCTAAAGTAACAACCACATACGTTTCAACAGCATTTACATCATCAATTTTAAGTTCCGCAATTTCTTTGGAATTAATTTCAATTTTATAATTTGTCATAAATAATCTTGGGTTGACTACCAAAAATGATATTGCCGGTTCATCAATTGATTGGAACCATAAAAAAGGTTTGAGTTCTTCAATTTCAATCAGACAATACTTTTTGTACTTTTCAAAGCCCAAAACAGGTCTTTCCATAGTAATCAGTTTGTCTTCTGAGACCTCAATATCTCCTAACCGTAAACTTTGCACAATCATATAATTATTCCTTTATCTGTTCTATCTTAAAAAGTCCAAAAGTGAAGGCTGAATAATTTTGGCAGATGCCATAAGTGCAGCCTTATAATTATTTTCATATATAGATAAATCTGTAATAACTTTTGTTAAGTCAGCATCTTCAAGTTCCGAAAGACGTTCGGTAAACATGAATTCCTGTGAATAAAGCCTATTCATCGTACTTTCTAATCTGACACCTTTGGAACCGTTAACAGCTCTACTGTTTAAAACATGATCAATAGACAAATCAAAATTATCTAAGAGACTGCCTATTGCTTCGGTATCGTTATTTTCCATCGCATTGGCTAAAACATAAAAAGAGCCAACCATGTCAGACGAGCCATATATTCCTAAATTTCTGGCGGCAGTTCCCCCTGACACATCCTCAATTGTAAATGATGAGTACGGATCATTGTTTACAACTTGAATACCTCTGTTATCCGAATTAAGTGATGCGGTAATATCAAGCCCTGAATTGTTAAAAACGTCGAGTAAATCTTGAACAGTAACAATTGAAGGGTCATCTAAATCAAGTGTTGCCTTTGTACCACCTTGCCACATAACTATTTCCCCGGTAGTAATTCCCAAACCGTTATTAAGGTCGCTTAAATTAGATGTTGTCAGAAGCTGCACATCTAAATTTTCACCGATAAAATTCCCTTTGAACTCACCTAAGATTCCTAAATCTTCGGCAGTTGTTCCGCCTAATTCTTCAATTGCAAAATCAACTCTCGGAGCGAGGTCGCTCCCGGTAAGAGTTGGTCCTATATTTCCGACTATTCCAAGCTGTTCGGCTAAATTGACATTATTTTCTAAATCTTTTATAGATAAATTCAATGGGATACCGTTCGTATCATTTATTTCAAAACCTGTACCGGCAGCGTTGATACTCATAGTAACATTAAATATACCTGCAGAACTAAGCTGAGAATTAAACTGCGTTATAACATCATCAACCGTAACAGCAGAACTTAAATCAACGTTAATATCAGTACCGGCATTATCAGTTACATTAATTAAACCGGAGGTCAAATCAACTCCGGCACCGTTATTTATATTATTTAGCGGGGTCGTGCCGGTAATTAACCCATTTTGTGTTGGCTCAAACAAGAGCGAATTGTTATCATCAGCAATTCTTACCGTAAGATTATTTATTCCGTTGATCGCAAGGTCATTATTTATTTGTGTAATTACTTCATCAATAGTAGTTTCGGCGTTTAAATCAATCGTGGCATTGATGCCTAAGTTTAAATCTCTTATTTGAATCAATCCAGGAATCTGGTTTATGCCGTCACCGTTATGCAAATCAGAAAGCTGTGTCGAACCGTTAATAGCAGTATCTAAATCAAATCCTTCACCAAGTGTCAGAATCTGTTTTAAAAAGAGGTCTGCCCCATTCATGTTAACTCCTACTTCAGCAGAGGAGTCAATCTGGTAATTGATAACACCATTATCACCTTGAAAAGTGACACCATTCGCATAACGCTGAAATGCAGCTTCATTAGTCCTAAACCCGGAAAAAGTATATCGTCCTTCAAGTTGAGAATTACCAAGCTGTAAAATTTTATCAATGCCGGCACGAATCCCGGCAGCAAATGCTTTTCTGCCGTCGGCATTAAATGAATCATCAGCACCACTAACAGCATCGGCTTTAGCTTCTGAAACGATTTCATTGAGACTGTTTATAATTTCGTCATTTTTAAAATACCATGAATTTGCTTGATTGATATTTCCTTGATATTGCTTGTTATTCGCCAACTCATTACGGTAATCAAGATCACGAGTGATACCCAAGGGGTCATCAGATGGTTTATTGATTCTTTTCCCGGTAGACATTTGAGTCTGCATGGACAAAAATCTTGTAAGAGAATTTTGAGCATTATAAGTAACTCTACCGGCAATCATTGAATTGGTAACACGCATAACTTACTCACTTGTTTAATTAATTTTTTGTTTTTCTCGATGAACCATTCTTTTTCATCTTGTCCTTATAGTCAATTGAAGGCGGTTTTAATTCCTCGCCTTTGATTTTACTTTTAATAAGGTCAACCATTCCTTTAAAATCTTTTGCAATTGAACCCGATGCCTTGCGGTTTTCTTCCTGAATCTTCACATAAATTTCTTCACGATGTACAACCACATTCATCGGAGCATCAATTCCGATTCTTACTTGTCTTCCATGAATCCCTAACACCGATATTTTAATATCTTCACCGATGTTAATTGATTCACCTAACTTCCTTGTTAAAATCAGCACGTAAACCCTCCTTGGTTTTTATGCCATATATGTTCATAGTTTATTTTTTCTTTTTTTATTTATCTTCCAACAACTCCCATTCTTAATACTGTATCGAGAGCCTGATCCATTGCTGTAATCACTCTAGCAGCAGCATCGTAGGCGTGTTGAAATTTTACCATATTTATCATTTCCTCGTCAAGGGAAACCCCCTGAACAGATTCTTTGGCGAATTCTATTTGCTGTACAAGCAGATCATAGTTTTTTGCAAATGATGTTGCTTCATTTGCTTCAACTCCAACGGATCCGATTATAGAGTTATAGTATCCATTAAGAGAAACTGAGCCGTTCTTTAGAACATTTTTATCTCTGAGTTTTGCTATTTCATAGGCGAGAGTATTATCACTTTCAGCACCGCTTGCTGACGATGTTACCAAAAGTTGATTGGCGACAATATCAGGATTTATCGCAATATCTTGAGCGTTAGTTTTGGTTGCATCAAAAAATGCAATATTTGTTTGTCCGTTGCCTGTCTGTCCCTGCATATGAATAGAATTAACCTGTTCAACCATAGTAGCGGCTAAAGTATTGAGTTTATCGAGATACTTCGGAATAATAACATCGCGACTGTCTAAAAGAGCTTTTAACTGTCCGGCTGTATTTGTGAGTTCAAAATCTGAACCTTCCCACATCAGTTTATGAGTTGGTTTACCGTCAACATTTACTACTTTTGACTCTATTCGTATTGCATCTGCCCCATTGACAACAGACATTGCTCCAATATATACAACCATTTCGCCACTCTGACTTTCATTGGTATTAATATCTACAAGTGATGAAAGTTTGTCTAAGACCAAGTCTCGGCTGTCTCGTAAATCATTTGCTTTAACACCACCAACCTCAAGTGACTGAATTTGATGATTAAGACGAGCGACTTCACTAGTCATACTATTTATTTGGTTTGTATAGTTATTTAAATCAGAGTCTATTGATGACCGTAATGTTTCAACTTGATCGGTTAACTCATGAAATGAGTTTGTCATAATTTTTGTTTGTGAAACTAACTGATTTCGTGTAGATGACGATCCCGGATCTTTTGCAAAATCATCCCATGCATTCCAAAATTCGTTCATCTGGTCAGAAAGGGTATTATCGTTAGGTTCATTAAAAAGCGATTCAACTTGTGAAAGTACTTTTTCTTTATAGCTCCACTCTCCGAGCGATTTACTTTCCTGTCGATACTGATCACCCAAAAACAGATCGCGAATATGCTGGATACTTGTTACTTCAACACCGGTACCAAAAGACCCTAAAGTATTGTTTTCAGGAAACGTTGAAGATATATTTACTCTTTGTCTTGTATATCCGGGGGTATTAACATTGGCGATATTATGTCCAATTGTCTGCAGTGATGCTTGACTTGCCAGCAATGCACGCCGACCTATTTCGAGTCCTTGAAATAATCCGGGCATCAGATTCTCCTATCTATTGCTACAGTGTTGTTTTGCTCATACGATTCACCTGATTGTCCATAAGTTGGTGATTTTGGTGCATGTATGCGAGCAAGCATATCCATCGTTTTGGAGATATATTCTCTCGAACGGTTCAGCAGTATCGCATTTTGATTTCTTGTTTCTGAAATCTTATCGTTAAGTTCAAGAATCACATTTTGGAGTTGTTCTAATCTGTCTGCCTGCTGTCGGTCAATTAATGTGAGTAAACGGGTGATATTTAAATCGCCGTCTATATTTTTATCTTTTTTAATTTGCTCAACAAGTTCCATCCTTTGGCAGTTAAGCATTTGACTTTCGGCAAGCCTTTCATGCTGCTCGGCGGTAACTTCGTTAAGCCCGTCAAGGTTATTTTCTACCAGCATTCTTTGTTGTTTTTCAAGGAGTTCTAAGAAAGATTCAAAGAGAGCGGCTTCCTTGCCAATAATTTCTATTAATACATCAATCATTTTTTTATCCAATAATTTTTATCTTCACATTAATAGTCGGTTTATTTTCATTTCACTTTAGCACGTATCACATTAGTATTTACATTTATAGTCGATAATGAGTCCATTACTTTGTCCACATATCCCTCTGTTTCGGGAAATGGGGGTATCCCATCGTACCGCATCACATTACCCGGTCCGGCATTATAGGCTGCCAGAGCGAGTTTTACCGATTTAAAGCGGTCGAGCATGCTTTTAAGATAGCGGCTGCCACCGTCAATATTTTCTTCGGGATCAAAGACATCTTTCACATCAAGTTCTGCGGCAGTAGAGTCAATTAATTGCATTAACCCTTTGGCACCTGACGGTGATACTGCTTGAGGATTCCCATTCGACTCCGCTTTTATAATTGAAATAATCAAAGCCGGATCTAAAGAATATTTATCAGCAGCTTTTTGAATTTGTTTACCGTACTTTGAAAGAATAGGGTCTTGAGCAATTTTTCCTTGTGTTCTGAGTGGCTGCGTTACTTTGATAAAACCGCCATCACGTCTGTCAATCTCTAACTGCTCTTGTGGGCGATCTATACCTTTAAATTTATTCTGCTTTATTTCAATAGGTGCATGGGTTTCTTGTTTTAGTGATTTTATTTGAACCGTATCTGTTTTTGCTTTATAAGGTGCTTCTATTATTTTTTCCAATGAACGATATAAAACAGCAGAAATAGATTTGTCAGAATCTGTTGTCATCTGTTTTAGATCGGAAGAGCGTCGTGTAGGGAAAGAGTGTAGATCTCGGTGGTCGCCGTATCATTAAAAAAAAAACAAACAGAAATAAGAGAAGTGTAATTATTTTTCTATTCGTATTTATGCTTACACACCACGAGGCACCACTATGAATCAACTGTCAGACACGAGCAGCCAATGAGCCACAGCTGATCGTCAATCTATC
>CALCCW010000181.1:0-19651 GCA_937900185.1 uncultured candidate division Zixibacteria bacterium
TGTGATTTGTACGTATGATATTCATTCTGAGTCTTCTTTTGTTTTGTTTTCAAGTGCTTCTTTGAGTTTTTTTTCTTTTTTTTGTTGTTTTTTTTTTTTTTTTTTTTTCAAGCAGAAGACGGCATACGAGATATATCAGTGTGACTGGAGTTCAGACGTGTGCTCTTCCGATCTTGTGCATGGAGAAAATGAAAGTAACAGTCCTGTGATAAATGCTATACCGAGAACTAAGAAATATCCCCAAAATCCGTTATCATCTATAATTTTTTGCAGCTCTGATGCCTCCGAAGAAGTTGCGGTATTTTTTGATACTGCGATAACTTCATTATTGCCAGCATTAGAATCTGAATCACTTGAAAATATTTCTTGATTTATTGGACTTCCATTTGAGCCAATTTTTAATGTCAAGTCCTGAATTATCTCATCGGGTGCTTTACAGGTTTTATCGTCGCATGGTTGAAATGAGAATGTAAGCGGGATACTTATAAGTGATAACTTATAATTTTCATCAATCATTATTTTGAATCGGACAACAAATTCTCCACTGTATACAGACATTTTATCGTTAGCCAACATAATAGTGGATGGGTCAGGAAACTGAATATCTGAAATAGTGTAATCATTAGAATTTCCGACACCAAGTTTGGCAGGGATAAGAAAATCTTGATTAGGAGTAATAGAATTGATATGCCAATGTTTCATTATTTTTACAATAAGGGCAGCATCATATATTTTGCCGACTTCTGCTTCTGAACTTGAAAACATCGACTGCATGGTTACAATCGGTTCTGAATCACTGTCTCCCCCAAAATCAATTTGGGCTGAAATTGGTATAGCGGCAAAAAGAGATATTAATAGTATTGCACATAAATATTGTAGTTTTATTTGTTTTAATAAACCTGATGACATACATATTTCCTTCCAAATCAATATTAAGCATATAACTTAGGTTGACAATCTTATCTTGTCAAGATTGATTCTCATCCTATAACTTGTCGATGCATGTTATAACAAAAAGGTTACAGAATAGTTTGAGAAAAATCAGGTTTTTTTTGATTTATTGATAATTTCCTGTTTCAGTAAATGCAGAAGTTTTTCAGCATCAATTTTATCGGCGATTTTAACAGCAAATTTTTCGGCTAGTTCTTGGACAAATTCTTTTTTAAACAGTTCAATATGCTGAGGAGTTATTTTTTCAAGAGAGTCTGTCCATTGCAAAACAGAACCACTTTCAGATAATGACTTTTTTGGTTCTTCTAAAGTAATAGATTCCGGTTCATCTGAACCAAATTTTTCAACTTCTTTTTTGAATTCATCTATGAATTTATCAACCGATGTAGGCTGAGCAGTTTTTTTCTTAACTTGTGCCGGTGTTACAGGATCTACAAATGATGAGGTCTCTTCAAAATGCAAGCTTTGTGAATCCTTTTGACTCTTTACCTGTTTTTGCTGATGTTGAGCTTTGTCATTATTGTCATTTGCCAATTCATCAAGAAACCAATTATAATCATGGTCAGCGTTTTCATCAGAATCATTCCCTAAATCGGCATTTACAATACCAAATTGATCATCTAATATCTCAAGTTTTCCGGTACCGGTTATTTCTTGAGGAGGTGCCGGCTGTGACTGGTGAGAATGTTTTATATTAGTAACATCATCTGTTATCATCAATGACTCAACTTTTCTTGAATTATTTGTAACATCGGTAGAATCTTCTTTATGTTCATACCCTAACATATTTTCTGCAGTTTGCTTTTTCTGTATTTTATTGGCAGTCGTATTATTAAGAATTTCAGAATCAGTTACATCTATCTGGTCTAGTCCTAAAGCCGCATCTAAAAACTCATCTTCAATATCAGAAGAAGCCAGTGGGTTAGGTTGAACATTCGCAGACTGTCCTGAAAATAAATTAACTTTTTCAATGAACTCTTTTGGATTAAATGGTTTTTGAATTACTGCTTCAGGGGGAAGAGGTAAATCAGTTTCATTCTCATTAGCTAATAGAATTACTGAAAGTTGAGCTGTTTTGGCATCTGATTGTAATTTGTCAAATAAAGAAGTCTCCCCTTTAAATTTCATGTCAGCAGCTAAAAGAATTAAATCAGGCGAAGTAAAATTAAGTACTTCAAGTGCTTTAGTACCTGTCGACATAGACAACACTTCAAATCCGTTTTGACGAAGAAGAGACTCAGCAATTTTTCTAATCGTTTCAGATTCTTCAGCAAGTAAAATTCTTTTTGGCATAACAACTGTTGCTTTCTTTATTGTAATTGGTCTTTGTTAGATAGACCACTTGAGGCATCATCTAAAATTTTTCGTTCTTCTTTGGTAAGATTTTCGATGCCGACTTCATTTATACGATCCAAGACATCGTCTACTCTACCCATAATTTTTTCGGCATTTTTACGATTCTGCTCAAATTTTGCTTCCTGCTTTTTATATCTATGCTGTCTGAACTTATCAGTTAAAGATAACATTTTCCAATCAGTTTTCATATATAAAAATCCAAATAAAGCACCGCCTAAATGAGCAAAGTGGGCAACATGAGGACCACCAAACATAAAGCCTAAAAGCATCAATCCCGGTATAGCCCATTTAACAGGAATAGGTAATACAAAATAAATATATAATTTACGATTTGGGAACATAAACCAATATGCTGCTAAAACAGCATAAATAGCCGCCGAAGCACCTATCATAGGATTAACTTGAGAAGATTTTACAATAAGTGTAAGAGCAGCTCCTGCTAAACCGCCCCATAGATAAAATCGTGCGAATCGTTTTGAACCCCAGGTATATTCTATTTCAGTACCAAACATCCATAACGCCAGCATATTAAAGAAAATATGCCCTACACCGCCATGCAGAAACATATAGGTAAACGGCTGAAAAAGCTGATTGGGGAATTCTTTAAAAAATGTATATGGAGTCAGAGCAAAAATATCTGTTAATGAAGGGAACAAAAAATCTTGCTGCAGGATAAACACGATAAGATTTACAATAATGATAACTTTGATAAATGGAGATATCCCCCCTGGTCCAAAATTTAATTTGGGGCGATTAGAACTGCTTTGTTGTTGATAATAATTCATATTCTTTACTATCGGATACTATGACAAATACATTAAAATTTACCTATTTTTTTCTGTTTGCTGCTTAAATCCTCTGAAATATCAGGTGATTCAACTTGAGATTTTTTTTTCTTATCTCCCTCCGGGAGATCACAAGGCAAAGTTGCTCAGGAATTAATCCCAAATTTTGGAAACACTTTTGTTACCAAAAATATCCAAACGACAATAAATAAGCCAAGATATAAAATATCAGTAAAATTCATTGAAAATCCTTTAATAGTTCAAAATTAGTCAAAATATGTAAATACCATTATAAGTTAATATCTCAAAGTTATAACAGAAAAACAAGTCAAAGGTTCATTCGTTTTGACAAAACAGAAAAACCGGCTTCCACCGGTTTTCCCTATAATTCTCTATGTCAACGACTTAGACTATTTTATCTAAACGAGCAGTCAATTGAGCTTTAGGAATAGCACCAACAACCTGATCAACAACTTCACCATTTTTAAAGAATAATAATGAAGGAATCGACATAATATTATGTTTAGCCGCAGTAGCACTGTTAGAATCAACGTCGATTTTAACAATTTTCACTTTCTCAGAATATTCACCGGCAACTTCTTCTAAAATTGGTGCTATCATTTTACAAGGACCGCACCATGTCGCCCAAAAATCTACTACGACAGGAACGTCTGACTGCAGAACTTCTTTATCAAACTGATCGTCTGTAATGTTAAGAGGTGTACTCATTTATTTCTCCAATTATATAATATATTAAATTTTATACTCACAACAGCATATCTTTATATAGGTTCCCAATTTTGGAAGAAATATAAAAAAAATTTCTCACAATCATTAACTCTCTAATTAAATAGGATATTATCATCTTTGTCAAGCATAACAAGCACTATTAGTACATCTTCAACAGATTACATGCTTCTCCCTATTGAATTATACATAATTTATTTCGGGGTTAAAAGCATGCAAAGTATCGGCTTAGATTACCCTTTTCTTTCTATTATTTTGAGAAAGATTACAGACCAAAAAATAATAGATATAAATATTTTGAAATCGGTTGAAATTTTAATATCAAGAAGTTATACTTAATCAACTTAAGGGAAATGATGCGAGCAATTATACAACGAACTTCAGGCGTTAAACTTTTTATAGATAAAAAACTGTATTCAGAGTCAAAAAAAGGGCTGCTTGTTCTTTTTGGAACCAAAGAAAATGATTCTGACTTACCACTTTTGAAATTTGTCGAAAAGATTGTTCATCTTCGGATTTTTGAAGATTCTGAGGGTAAGATGAACCTTTCGGCTCAAGATATCCATGCTGAACTGATGGTTGTCTCTCAATTCACTCTTTACGCTAACACATCAAAAGGACGCCGCCCTTCATTTAATGCAGCACAGAATCCGACTGATGCCAAAAAACTGTATGAAAAATTTATAACGCTGCTCAAAGGAACCGGTTTACAAATTTCAAGCGGAGTTTTTGGAGCTAAAATGGATATTCAATTTAATAACGATGGACCTGTAACAATACTTATTGATCATGACTCATAATTCACTTGCAGCACTCGCACAGCTCTATGAAATCGTCTTAGGCTCCGGCTCACCGCGCAGGGTAAAACTTCTTAAAGAATGCAGTATACCTTTCACACAGCTTATTCCTGATATTGAGGAAGTAATACTCCCTAATGAAAAACCTCATGATTTCGCACTTCGGATGTCATCCCAAAAAGGAAAATATATAGCAAACAGACTGACAGACAAGCAATTAGCAATATGCTGCGATACTATTGTGATTTTAGAAGATAAAGTTTTGGGTAAGCCAAAAGATGAAAATGATGCTTTTCAAATATTAAGTTCTCTTTCAGGAAACAGTCATGAAGTAGCAACCTCAATTGCACTTTCTCATAAGAATCAACTGCTTGCGAATGACTTAGAAACGACCACCGTTTATTTCAACGCAGTTACACCTGAACAAATTAGAGAGTATATTGCCACAAAAGAACCTATGGATAAAGCAGGAGCATACGGAATACAAGGAATGGGTGCCTTTTTAGTTGACAGAATTGATGGAAATTTAGATAATGTCATAGGTTTTCCACGGGAATTACTCATAAATTTGGCTGAACAAATTCTCAAGTAAAGGAAATTAAAAAAAGATATATGAGTGAAGTAAATATAAAGCTTGGAACTCTTCTCAAAAAAGAGCGGGAACGTCAAGATATTAAAATAGATGACCTTTCGGAACGGTTAAAAATTACTGTTCCCTATCTTCAATCTATTGAGGCAGGAACTACTGAAGGTCTCCCCTCTGAACTGTATTTTTCTCTTTTTGCCAAATCTTATGCGGAAGCACTTGGCATTGATTATGTAAGAACTGTTGAGGCTATTAATGCTGACATAGAAGAATCACTGAACTCCCCTGAAGAAAAGACCAAAGGCGGGGATAAAAAAACACCGAATACAACAGATGAGGATTCTGAAAGTGAAAATCAATTTCTTAAAAAAGCAGGAATTGTATTTGGGATAATAGTCGGGTTGTTTGTTCTATTTCTTGGGGTAAACAAACTATTCTATAATGCAGAATCACAAAACACTTCACACGAAAACTCAACAAATTCTCAGCCTGCCAAAAAGTCCGAAGAATTAAAAAAACTTGAAGAGACATATAATAATTATAATTGGGACAACAAAGAATACCACTCGCCTCAGAAAATAAAACTGACTCTTACACCTAAGCAAGAAAGCTGGTCTGCAGTTTTTGCTGACGGTGACACTGCGATTTACCGCATATTACGAGTAGGACGAACATATACAGCTGAAGCGGACTATCGCATGACAATATCAATCGGGGTACCGTCTGTTGTAACAGTCAAATTAAACGGGCAGGAAGTTGATTTGCGAGACAAAGTATCCAAGCGTATTTACAAAGTTTTAATAAACCAAATGAACATAGATAATTTTTTGAACCGGACTCAGAATAGTGCTGTAAAAAAAACTACCAAAAAGAATCTGACTCAAAAAAATGAAAAGGCACAACCACTTGTACAAACAGATGATACCGTGTCAGTAGAAAACAGTGAAGCGAACTAAGAACAAAGGTTTACATCGTGAGTGTTAAAAATTTTGTTGCGAGCTTTAAAATTCGACAGTTACGGAATAAGATGGAACCACAGGATATTATTTTTCCTAACGCTGTGCAGAATCCAAAGCATATCTTAGTATGTCTACCGGGTGGGCTACGTGAGCTGACATTGGTAAAACAGTTTCTGCCCACTATTTCTGATTTATTTAAGCCGGCTGATATAGTGCTGTTAAGTATGCCGGGGATAAAAGTAACAGATATTTTCCCGCGAAAAGGTTTTCAAATCTTATCGCCTTCAACTGAACATCTCAGTTGGTCTGGTTTGGCAAAAAAATCATATATCGACCATTTAAAAGATTTGAAGTTTGATGTTGTCTTAGATTTGAACTTACAGACATCAAGTTTTACATCTTCAATATTACTTAATTTTCCGGAAGCTCTCCGTATAGGACGAGGGAATCATCGAGGAAATCCATTTTATAACTTAGAGATTAAAACCAAATATTTACGAGATGAAAGAAACATCTACCGTACAATACTTGATATGATAAGTATTATGAAAAACCAACAGGTTGCGTAAATATGTGGATAGAATAGCTCGGAGGAATTGTGAATATAAAAAAACTTGAAATTTTAGGATTCAAATCGTTTGCAAATAAAACAGTAATAGAATTTTCCCGCGGCATGACAGCAATTGTCGGTCCTAACGGATGTGGCAAAACTAATATTTTAGATGCTCTTCGCTGGGTATTAGGAGAGCAGAAAGTCAGTATGCTTCGGGGCAGCAAAATGGAAGAGGTTATTTTCAACGGCACCCGCGAGATGAAACCGCTGGGAATGTCTGAGATAACTTTAACTATCGAAAATGACCGTGGTGTTCTGCCGACTGAATACACCGAGGTACAAATTACTCGTCGACTTTTCAGAAGCGGTGAATCAGAATATCTGCTTAACAAAGTTCCCTGCCGTCTCAAAGACATCAATAATCTCTTTTTCGATACCGGCATGGGGGCTCACTCCTATTCTGTTATTCAGCAGGATATGATTGAAGCCATTATTTCTGACAAAGCTGAAGAACGCCGATTCTTATTTGAAGAAGCAGCCGGTATCACAAAATACAAACAGCGTAAAAAAGCAGCCTTGCGAAAACTTGAAGCAACCGAAAATGATTTCTTGAGGCTCAACGATATTTACTCCGAAGTACAGACACAGGTTCGTTCTTTAAAACGTCAGCAAAAAAAAGCAGAACGGTATCAAACAATTTCTGATGAAATCAAAAACTGGGAGCTTTATCTGAGTTCAACCCGCATGAAAGAAATTGAACAGGAACGACGTAGAATCAAAGCTGAGCATGACCAGATGTCTGATAAAATAGCTGCTTCAGAGACTGCCATTAATAAGTTATCATCAGAACTTGAAATTGAACGGAAAGAACAAATTGATTTAGAACAGATGATAACAAAAGTCGGCAATGACATGTATGAAGCAACCGAAGAAGCTCATGTCATTGAAACTGACATTACAATTCTCCGTGAAAAAAAATCTAATGCCCAAGCCTTAATTGAGCGAAACCAAACAGACATTGAAACTCATAAAGACCGGCTGCACATACTCTCTGAACAAAAACAAGAATGTGTAGAAAATCTGCAAAAGTATCAGGAAGAAAACAAACAGCTTACCGAAAAGCTTGAAGAAGCACGTACAGAACAAGCAGAAGCCGACAAACTTTTACTGTCCGCCCGCACCAGCAAAGAAGATCACAACCAACGCATGATTGAACTTGAAGGCAAATTGTCTTCAGGTAAAACTGAAGACTCAAGTTTAAAAAAACAAGAAGTTGATTTAGATGAAGAGGTTACCAAATATTCTGCTGAACTGGAAACAAACAGTATTACAAAAGGACAACTGCTTGTAGAACGAAACAGCAAACGTGCAACAAAAGACGATATACATACTCAAAAAGAAGCAACGGAGAAAGAACTTTCACAAAAAACAGCATCGCTTGAAGAACTGATAGAGAACAACGAACTGTTAAATTCTGAAATTAGTAACATCAACTCCTCTATAGAAGCAAGCCAAGCACGCAAGACCTTACTTGAAGAAATGATTTTGCATTATGAAGGATATGAATCAGGTGTAAAATCTGTCATGGAATTTAAGAACCGCTGGACAGGTATTTATGGAACAGTAGCAGAAAAATTTGTACCGTCTGACGGCATGGAAGCAGCCGTTGAAGCAGCTCTAAGTGAAATGGCTAAGTTTATTATTTGTGATAATCGTGATTCCGCTAAATCTATTATTAAATATCTCAAAGATGAAAACAAAGGAAAAATCGGCATCCTTGTCCCTGACTCCGGCACCATCAATCCGGTTGTCAAACGACCTGAATTACTTTTAGATGAGTTTGTCGGTTGGATGGACAATTTTGTTCATACCGAAGAGCATCTGACTCCGCTTATGCAGGCAGTGCTTTCCCGCACCGCAGTATTTAAAAGCGGACATTCACCTGATGCAATTTTAGAACGTCTTCCATATGGCTTTACTGCCGTATCAACCTCAGGTGAGCTATACAGTAAAAACATAATCTCGGGCGGTTCTACCGATGAATCTTTCCCGCTGTTTCGCAGACAAGAAAAAGTTGACGAGCAGGATATTCTCATTGAGAATTTCAAAAAAGAATTGGAAAATAAACAAAACAACAAAAATAAAACCACGGCAGATATTGCCTCCACCAGAGCAGAGCTTGGTACCCTTGCTGATAAAATAGAGACATTAACCGAAGAGTTTAATCAGGCACAAGAAGAATTCAATGAAGTTGAATACCAACTCAGAACAGTAGATTCTGGAATAATTCGTCTTGAAAAAACAATCGGCAATCTCAATGAAAAACTTGGGGCAATTAAACACCGTCAATATTCGCTTAGTTTAGATTTTAACCAACTGGCAGACCAAAAGGAAACTCTTGTATCTTCAATATCTTTGAGTTCGGAACAGCTTATTGACATAGAGACAAAGGCAAACAATGCTCTTTCTATGGTTTCTGAGTTACAGATTAAACTGGTTGAATGCCGTTCATCGATAGAGCAAACTGAAAGTAAGAATAGCTATATAAGAGAACTAATTTTAGAACTTGAGAATTCTATTGAGAAAAAGACAGAAGAAATAGCTCAAGCAAAAGAAATCATAGAGAATTCAAAAGAAAAATCAGTTGTTTTAGAAGAGTCTCTTCGTGTTATATTCAATAAAAGACGTGAATTAGAGACAAAACAAACTGAACTGCGTGAAAAACAAAATAGTATTTTTGAAAGAGTATCAGAAAAAGAGAAACAACTTCGTGAAAACCGTTCAGAAAAAGAAACTATAAATAACAGCAGTCACGAAATTGATATACGGTTAAATACTCTCGATTCGGAATCAAACACAATGTTTGAACGAATCAATGAAGAATATTCTACTGATATACGAACAGTTGAATTTTTAAATCCTGATGAAACATTAGAGCCAAAAGAGGCATCAAAACATTTATATACTCTTAAAGAACAGATCAAAAAATTTGGTGCTGTTAATTTATTGGCTTTAGAGGAATACAAAACTGCCAGTGAACGTGAAGAATTTTTAAGTGAGCAGCTCAGTGATCTCTCAACAGCTAAAAAAGATTTAAATGATACCATCTCAAAAATAAATCAGACAGCAAAAGAACTTTTTGAAGAGACCTTTGCTCAAGTAAAAATAAACTTCAAAAATCTTTTCACCGAATTATTCACAGGTGGTGAAGCCGACATATCCTTAACTGATCCAAATGATCCGCTTGAATCAGACATTGACATTTCAGCACGTCCTCGTGGGAAAAAACTTCTTTCTATCACAATGATGTCCGGTGGTGAACGAGCCTTGACCGCAATCTCTCTTCTCTTCTCTCTTTATATGGTTAAACCGTCACCTTTCTGTATCTTAGATGAAATTGATGCTCCTCTTGATGATGCCAACTGCCGAAGATTCTTAAAAATTATTAACTCTTTTTCTGTTCAAACACAATTTATCCTTATTACTCATAATAAGATTACGATGGAAGCATCGCATAATCTTTATGGAGTTACTATGGAGCAGTTTGGAGTTTCAAAACTTGTTGGAGTTAAATTCTCTGAATTTGAACCGGATAAAATACATGAAAGCAGTTTGATTGTAGAGAAATCAGATTTGGAAAAAGAAGAATTAGATATGATAAATGAGTTTATTCCCGAACCGCAAGGAAACAACGGGCATAAAACTATTAAACTAATAAAATCAGCTGAATTAGCTGAAACAACCATTGATTCAATTTCAAAAACTGTAGATGACTTACCTGAAAAAATAGTTGAAAGACTGAATGAAACGGTGACTGTTTCTGAAACCAACTCTGAAGACAACAAAGAATAGATATGGCATTTTTTGATAAGTTAAAAAAATCATTATCTAAAACAAAAGATAATATCTTCGGCAAGATTTCAGATGTCGTCAGACGAAGAAAAATCGATGAAGAGTTACTTGAAGATATAGAAGAAATCCTTATTGGTGCTGATGTTGGTATTCAGGCAACAATGCGTTTGATTGACACTCTTCGGGTGAAAGCAAAAGAGCAAAAACTCACTGAGGGTGAAGATTTAATATCTCTGCTCAAAGATGAAATCGCTCTTATTCTTTCCCGCGAAGATTCAATCCTCTTCCCTGTGGCTGACTCAAAACCGATTATTTGGTTAATTATTGGAGTGAACGGTGTTGGAAAAACAACAACAATCGGAAAACTTGCCACACAACTTTCTACCGAAGGTAAAAAAGTTATGATAGCCGCTTGTGATACATTTCGGGCGGCAGCAATCGACCAAATAGCTATATGGGCAGAACGAAGCAATGTTGATATAATTAAAACCGAAGCAGGTTCAGACCCGGCATCGGTTGCTTTTGATGCAGCGGCATCGGCAAAAGCACGAGGAGTTGATATTCTTTTGGTAGATACTGCCGGAAGGCTTCATACAAAATCTCATCTTATGGAAGAATTAAAAAAGATACGCCGTGTTGTTGAAAAAGCAGCTCCCAATGCGACTATTTATTCTAAGCTCATCATAGATGGTTCCACAGGACAAAATGCTATTCAGCAAGTTTCAGTATTTTCAGATGCTGTCGGGTGTGACGGTATCATAGTAACAAAATTAGACGGTACCGCCAAAGGCGGTGTTATGATTGCAGTTGCCGAGGAGTTAGGCGTTCCTGTTGATTTTATCGGTATTGGTGAAGGTATCGATGACTTACAACGGTTTGATTCTAAGGAATTTGCCGAAGCTCTGTTTACATAATGGGATATATTTCAATAAAAACCAATTCGCCTGATGAACTTATTGATATAACTCATCTTGTATCTCAATTTGTGTATGACTCAAAAGTTCAAACCGGCATTGTCTATTGCTTTGTTCCTCATACAACTGCGGCTTTGACAATAAATGAAAATGCAGACCCGAATGTTAAAAGAGATATACTCTATAAGCTAAAAAAAGAAATCCCAAGACAAGACGGCTATCATCATACTGAAGGAAATTCCGACTCACACATAAAAGCCTCGTTGTTTGGCTTTTCTGAACAAATCTTAATTGAAAACGGACAGCTTGTTTTAGGACAATGGCAAGGAATTTATTTTTGTGAATTTGATGGACCTAGAAACAGAAAACTCATAATGAAAGTTTATTCATTTGATTAAAATAAAAATTATCGCAATCGGAAAAGATAAGGACAAGTGGGTTACAGACGGACAAAAACATTTTGAAAAGTTGTTGTCTCGATTTGCAAAACTTGAATCTATCCATATTCCCTCTCCAAAACTCTCCACATCACTTTCCTCCACCGAGATCAAAAGAAAAGAGGCTGAACTGTTTGCTAAAACACTCGGGACAAACAAATTTATTGCCTTAGTTGACAGCGGCGTTTATTTTAACTCCATTGCTTTTTCAAGGCAGCTTGAAAAAATGATTTCAACCTCAGCCGGACAGCTTATATTCCTTATTGGCGGAGCTTACGGCATTGATGATACTTTACTTGCAAAAGCATCTTTTAAACTATCACTCTCCCCTCTTACGTTTTCACATCAATTAGTACGGTTAGTTCTTTTTGAACAACTTTACAGAGCATTTTCAATTTCACATAATACTGATTATCATAAATAATAAAAACAGCCGCTGTTAAAACAGCGACTGTTTTGAGGAAAGATAAGAGATGGGTTATTTTTATTTCAAAAGAATCATCTTTTTAGTTTCTGAAAAATCGGCTGCTTCTATACGGTAGAGATACATACCGGAGGCAACTTGTGTTCCTGCCTGATTACTGCCGTCCCATTCAATTGCTACAATACCGGCATCATTATTACCGGTGAACTTACGAACAAGGTTACCATTGATATTATAGACAGACAATGTCCAGTCGGTCGCTTGTGGTAATGCAAGCTCAATCGTTGTAGTCGGATTGAACGGATTTGGATAGTTCTGACTCAAAGAGAATCCTTCAGGAAGTTGATTGAGTTTAGACAGTACTTTATATGGTTGCCCCTGATAATCGACAAATTCGGATTTAGAGAGTGAAATTTTACCGCTGCCATCAAAGGAAATATCAACAATTGAATTCTCACCGGCAGCTATCGAATTACGTCCCATGTCATACATAAGAATTCGTAATTGATTATCTATAACATCATAAGCCATCTGCATTTTGGCAGCTTCTTCAGATGGTTTAACTTCGTTAATTACAATATCTTCATCTAAATCATAGACCAGCAAAAGTCCGCCAATTTCAGAGGATGAGTTTGATGTTACCGATATTTCAGATGATGTTCGTGTATTATTTAGTATTAATTCTTCACTATGCGGAACAAGTTTTGGAATCGGATCAGCATCACCAACAATGATACGAATCATAAGAACCAAATCAGCAACTGAAAGTGTAAGACCATCGGCGTTAACATCGGAGGCAGCAACTTGCCCTGCGACATTTATGTTAAAGACACCTAAACCATAGATGAAATAGTTTGAGTAAAGTACCGCATCACCGATTTCATAGGGTACGTTATTTAAGTTAATATCTCCTCGAGCATCAATTGAATCAGGGTGAATAACCTTGATACCGCCATTTATAAATTCTATACAACGAATTGGTGCCGAAGAAGCCCCGACCATACATTGGTCATTGGCACCTAATCCAAATGGACGAGAAGATTCGGGAAATAGTACTTCATCATTTTCATCCCATAATAAGAAGTTCTCAGCATTATAGATTCGAGAATCTAAGTAAAGAATAGAACCAAGAGTATTTGAAAATGTATTATCGCCACAATCATACCATGCAAATTCAATAGGTAAAAACAGATCACCAAGGTTTTGATCGTTGGCAACTAAGAAGTCCATAGAAATCATAGCACCGTTTGGTTCAAGTGTTTCAGAAGACGGATGATATGGACCATTACTCAAATCAGCAATACCTACCATCCGAACTAATCCGGAAGGGCAATTCGCCCCACAGTCTTCGGAACCGAGACGATATGTGAAATACTCCCAACCGTCAATTTCAGTACCAACTATGGTAGCAGTATTAAATGTCATAACCGACGCATCAAAACTTACAAGGATATCAAATCCGCCAATAATCGTATTAGTTTCAACATTCAGCAGAACTTCATGCTGTACACCTACCGGAACAGGGTCTCCGCCTATAATTGAAAGACGTACACAAACATCACAATCTTCCTTCTCTTGAATATCTACATAAAATGTATCAGTAACCGTTTGGCATCCATCAGAGGCTTCAAAACAGAACATATACATTCCGGCAGTATCAGGAACAAAAGTGACAACTCCTGTATCTGAGAAAATTCTGTTAAATTCACCTACACCGCAAGCCATTTCAAGAGATGTAATTTGAATAGCATCCTGAGCAAAAATACCGTCAATTTGAATAGTACCGGTATCATCAGGACACCACATAAATGTTTGCGTTGCCGGAAGATTTAAAATTGGTGCAAAATTCGCTTTTACTTGAACAGACGTATATGATGTATCAGCTCCACAGTCATTAGAAGCTATTATTTCAACATCATACGTACCGGCAGTATCTACGTCTATACATACAACGCCTGCTGTAAATGTTCCGGCAGGATTAACGGTAACCTGAAATCCGGTACCACTTGTCTCTATACCAAAACAAAGGGATGTTGGCTCGGCAAGACACATTAACGTATCTATACTTTCCGGAGAACTTACTGTCGGAAGCTGAGATATTGAAGTAGTAATATCAAATTCACAGGTATCCGCCCCGCAAAGAGCATCAGCAATTATTGTTATACTATGTACCCCTTCTTGTTCAGCAAACAGAGATAGATTACCGGTTTCGGCGTTATAATTAGCATTTGCCGGAGAACCATTATCCCAAATTGTAATATCAGCATCGAAAGGTGTAATAGGAATCAGAACATAAACTGAATCAGGACCACAAAGAGTGGCAAATTGATCTTGAGGACAAATAATAGCAGCTGTTCCACCTTGAATAAGATTTATATTGGCAACATACGTATCTGTAGTGCCACAGGCATCGGTAGCTGTTAAAACAATTGATGTTTGCCCGTAAGCAATCGGTAAAACACAAACCGTATTGCCATTCACAACACCAATAGAGGATGTTACCTCAACTAAATTAGTATCTATATCAAGAGCTTCAAAAGGTATGCAGATAGAATCAATTGCACACACTGTCAGCGTTGTGTCTATAGAAGTGATTTTGGGAGCAGAATTAAATCTGGCATTTACTGTAAAGCTGCAAGTATCGGTACCACAAGCTCCCGAAGCAGCCATATCAATTTCATAAGAACCTGCCGCAGTAATTGGTAATACTACTTGATTATTGCTAATATATGCCGGAGATGAAACAATGATGCTTTCAACCGACTGTGAAACAGTATAATCAAAATATAGTGTATCGGCTTCGCAAAGTAGTGTGTCAATATCACCCGGACAGGTTATTTCAACATCAATTTTATTATTCACTTCAATTGTAAATTCGCAGCTAACTTCATTACAGTCAGAAGCAGCAGTGACAGAGACAGTATATAAACCGGCTGTGTCGGCAAAGAAACTCAACTGACCATCTTGATATATACCAAGAGAAGAAACAACTGATAGGATTTCACCGGTAATTGTAAGAGGTACACTCACAGAGTCAGCACCACAAATCGAATCGGCAACTATTACTGTCGGGCATTCAAACTGAACAAATCCACCAACTTCAACAGAAACACCTGCAGTATCAATAGTAGTCAATCCGCAAGAATCTATAGCAGTTATTATTATACTATAAAAACCTGATGTGTCAGGAGTAAAACAGAGTTGACCGGTTTCATTCGTATAAGTTCCAAACGATGTTGAAACAGAAATCAAATTATTATCAATATCACTAATATCAATCGGCAAACAGATTTCAGAACCACCGCAACTCATAAGAGTTGTGTCCGATTCATTATATGTAATAACAGGAGCTGAATTAAAGAGAACTGTCACAGCTATTTCATCATAATCAGTTGCTCCGCATGTATCCTTAGCGGTTACACCGATAATATATGTTCCGGCTGTATCGGCTCTAAAATTGAGCAGTGAAAGAATCGGATCATAACTACCTCCGTTAACAGTAACATTACCTAAGTTATTGTCAACATCGGTAATACCAAGTGGAATAGAAATATCAGCCGCACCACATACGGTAAGCAGTGTATCCTGCGGAAGTATAACTAATGGTGCTGTATTACAGACAATAGTTACAGTAAAGCTGTAATCAAAACTACCGCATGCGGTAGTAGCAGTTACTTTTATTTTATTAGCCGATGAACATTCAGCAAAATAACATATTGTTGAGTTCTCAGCATTATACCAAGCATTGATACCTGAAACAGTAACATCAGCACCTTCCGGAATTCCATATACAGGGAAACAGAGGGTATCAAGTTCGCAGACAAATATTGTAGTATCTGACTGACCGGTTATCTGAACACCTTGGTCGGTGAGAACATGTACAAGAGCAGTATCGGCTACTGTTAGCCCGCAACTGTCAACAACCGTTGCGATAATTTCATACATACCGGAATCATATGGAACAAAACTGACTTGACCATTTTCATACGAACCTCGGTTTACAGTTATAGAAGCGATATTATCATCTTGAATGTCTAAAGGCAAACTAATAGATGTCGGCTGGCAGAGATATACTGACGTATCGGGCATCTGAGACATAGTCGGAGCAATATTACTTGTAATATTCACATTTATTTCATCATAGGCAGATAAACCGCACGTGTCGATAACTTCAACTCCGAATAAATAAGATCCGTCTTCTGTAGGATTAAAGCAAAGCTGTGATGTCTCTGAATTAAAGACCGCATCACCGGTTACAATAATAGAATCATAGTTTGCTATTGTGCTTACATCTATACAATACTCGCCTAATTCACATACAAAGTCATCTATATCATCACCTAAGTCAACAAATGGTCCTTCGCTAATAGTAACAGTCACAGCAACAGTATCAGAAGTCTGAATACCACAGGAGTCTGTCGCAGTAACTTCGATTTCGTAAACACCAGATGTATCGGCATTAAAACAATATTGATTTGTAATTTCATTAAAGAACGCATGAGGAATTTGTACAGATGCCAAGTTACTATCAACAACAGTAATATCTAAACAAACCTCACTTGGTTCACAGAGAGAAACCACAAAGTCTTCCCCGGCATCAACAATCGGGGCTTCATTTAATTCAACAGCAATAAGAGTTGTATCAAAACCAACAGCACCGCAAGAATCAGTGGCAGTTGTTATAATTGTATAAACTCCCGAACTGTCAATATCAAAACAGACTTGGTCGTTGACAGCATCGTAAGTTCCAAAGTTCACAGAAATATCTGAAAGATTAAAATCTAAATCATCGGCTGTAACCGCAAAGCAGATAGTCTCCGCATCACATAAGTCAATAGCAAAATCATCAGCCGATGTTACATACGGCGAACGGTTGCTGTCAATAATTATAGGAACAGTACAGGTATCGGCATGACCGCAGTCATCAACAGCCTCAATAACAACATCAAATGAATCAGCTTGATTACCAACAACAGAAACTGTTTTACCGTCAATACTTGCGTTTTCAGAAAGGACATTAAATGTCAACTGACCAAATTCAGGGTCGTTGGCATCAATATCAAAAGAGAATGTATCAGTTTCACAGGTAAAGAATTTCATCTCGGTCGGACATACAATTTGCGGAGCTCTGTTAATGACAACAGTTATTTGAACAGTATCAGCACATGTTGGCGGGACAACAAATTGGTCAGGATAATCACCACAGGAATCAGTTACACAATATACAAAAGTATAAGTTGCAGAATCAACATCCTCAGGAGTAAAAACAGTTTGACCGGTTGAATCTGTCAGTTGTTTGAATATTCCCAGTCCGGAACTTTGACCGAATATAATCCGATCGCCATCAGCATCTGAAGCTGAAATATCAAAAGTTATATCTTCAACATCACAGAGATAAATTGTAGAATCAAACGAATTAAAAATCGGAGGATTATTGATTCCGATAACATCTGTTATTAAAGCAGTAACAGAACCACAGTCATCAGAGACTGAAACAGTAAAGAGATATGTACCCGATGTATCAGGGATATATGTAATAACTCCGGTTTGAGCATCAATTGTACCGATACCGGAAAGCAGTTCATAGGTAAGATTTTGATTATCTATATCAGTTGCCAGTACCGTAAGAGTTCGTTCAGCACCGGACTTACAATAGTTTTGAGCAAAGTTTTGATTTATTATCTCAGGAAGTTGGTTAAAGTAAATCGACAGATTAAATGTTGATTCACTGACTGCTCCACAAGAGTCAGTAGTACGAATAGTAACTGACATCTCTTCATTTCCTTGAGCAAAATATTCCCAGTTTCCGTCAACTAAAGTTCCGGGGCCTGAAATAATTTCACTGAAGGCAAGATTATTATCAGCATCAAACAAAGAGTATGGTAAACTAATTGTTTGTGGTGTATCACAGAACAAAAACGATGTATCTGACGGAGTTTCTACAATGGGAGCTTCATTGATATCAACAGTCACAACAACCGTATCAAACGTTGTAACTTCACAAGAATCAGTCGCAGAAACTTCAATTGTATATACACCCGATGTGTCAGCGTTAAAGCAGTACTGCCCTGTAGTCGAGTTAATAAAACCTTGAGGAATCGATGTATATGATAGGTTATCATCAGTAATGACAACATCAAAACAAACTTCACCGGATTCACATAGGAAAGTTGCAAAATCATCGCCGGCATCAACATATGGAGCGTCATTGATTTTAAATATCACAGTAAACTGTTTGTCGGCAAAAGCACCACAAGAATCAGCAACACGTGCAGTAAACTCAACAGTTTCAGAACCTGTCGGAGTGTATACCCAACCGGAATCAACAACAGTACCAAGACCGGAAACCAAGCTAAAGTTTATCAAATCACCATCAATATCAAAAGCGTCAAATGGGATAAATACTTCAGTTGGCTCACACTGGTCAAAGCTGAAAGAACTTTCACCTTGCCACTGCGGAGCATTGTTCATGTGAATTAATACTGTAAAAGTATCTTCACTAAAAACACCGCAATCATCAGAAGCACGTATTACGACGGTAATAGAATCATCAGAGACAGCATTGTAAATCCAGTTACCATCAATTAATTGACCGCCGCCGGAAATAATTTCAAGGGTGACATTATTACTGTCATTATCTAAAGCATATACAGGTAAAGATAATTGAGTCGGTTCACATAAATTAAAATTAGAGTTTTCAGGAACGACTACAACAGGCTTTTCATTTACTTCAACAGTAACAGCAATTTCATCATAATCAGTAGCACCGCAGGAATCAGCGGCAGAAACAGAAAGGATATAAGTTCCGGCAGTATCTGGAGTAAATGTCATAAGGTTTAAGATATTATCATAGGTACCGCCAATAGCAGTAACATCTATTAGATTATTATCAACATCAGTCACACCAACTGGTAAACTTATTGGAGACAAATCACAGAGAAAGATTGTTGTATCCTGCGGAAGAATAACCAATGGGTCAGTATTACAATTAACCGTGACACTAAATTGCTCCGTGAAGGTATTACATGCAGTTGAAACCGAGACTGTTATTTTATTTGTACTGGAACATTCTGCATAATAAGCGACGGCAGACATAGAAGCATCAAACCAAGTATTAATACCAGATCGGAAGAGCACACGTCTGAACTCCAGTCACACTGATATATCTCGTATGCCGTCTTCTGCTTGAAAAAAAAAAAAAAAAATAAATAAACATAATAGATATTTAATAAAAAGGAGTTTTAAAACAGTGAAGAACATGATCACAGGTTGGACAAATCTCTCTATAAA
>CALCCW010000182.1:0-9662 GCA_937900185.1 uncultured candidate division Zixibacteria bacterium
TATATTGAATTGTTTTATAACCGTAACCGTCGTCATTCGAGCTTAGGATACAAAAGTCCGGCTCAATTTGAAATGATGACATAACATACTTAACTCCGTATCCGTTTTTGCGGGGGAAGTCCACTATGATCTTCACTTAAAACTTTACCTAACTTGTTATAATTCCGAATAATATCTAAGTCTTGGCTATCTACATAACCCCATCCTTGTCTTAATCTTCCCTCTTTTAATTCAGAATAGAAATAATCTCTATTTTTAGAATCTGTTCTAAATGCCCAATAATTACTCACTATAATCTCCTTATAAATTTAATTTTCTTATTCTATAAGCATACCACCAAACCTCACATTATTCAATCACATTTAGTAAAATAGTGATTTCCCTCTCTCCCTTTTTTTACTATATTAAAAGTCTATGAGCTATATCGTATTCGCCCGAAAATACCGCCCAATGTCGTTCGACGACGTTGTGGCACAAGAACATGTAACCAAAACCCTTCAAAACGGTATCAAAAACGACCGTATTGGACAGGGATATTTGTTCTGCGGTCCGCGAGGTACAGGAAAAACGACCACCGCCCGAATCTTAGCCAAAGCTGTCAACTGTGCCGAGGGTCCGACTCCGAACCCGTGCGGTAAATGTCCTGCCTGTATAGAAATCACAAAAGGTGTCTCTTTAGATGTCTTAGAAATCGATGCAGCCTCCAACACCGGCGTTGATGATATCCGTACTATTCGGGAAAATGTACGATATATGCCAACCTCTGGACATAAACGAATTTATATTATCGATGAAGTCCACCGTCTGTCGGCATCGGCATTTGATGCTCTGTTGAAAACTTTGGAAGAACCTCCTCCTCATGTCATGTTTATATTCGCAACAACAGAACCTCTCAAAGTACCCGAGACAATTTTATCACGAACCCAGCGGTTTGATTTTAAACTGGTTTCTATTGATGATTTGGCAATGCATCTCAAAAAAATAGCAGACTCCGAAAAATTAGATATTTCAGAACCCGCCCTCAGATTGGTCGCCCGCAAAGCAAACGGTTCGGTACGTGATTCCCTCTCGCTCTTAGACCAAATTGCAGCCTTTGCCGATGGTGCTGTCACTGAAGAAAATGTTGTCGAAGCTCTCGGATTGGTTGACAAACAATTACTATTTGACTTCACAAACAGTATCGCAGATAAAGATAAACTGACAACTCTCAAAATAATTAAAACAATTTTTGAAAATGGCGTTGATTCCAAAGATTTTGTTGCTGAACTAATGGAACATTTACGAGTTTTGCTGGTTTTGGCTACTGACCAATCAGCATCAGAACTTTTAAATATCAGCAGTGACGATTTAAAAGACTATCTCAAACAGACTGATTTTTATTCGGTAGGTGATATTATCCGCCTGATGAAAATCGGTGCCGACATGAACAACGACCTTAAATTTCCTGGGTTAGATGAACGTCTGATTTTAGAAATGAATGCAGTAAAAATGGCAGAAATAGAATCAACAGTAAAATTTGAAGAAGTCCTCGCCTATCTAAAGAAAAACCCCGTACAAACAACGGCAGGTTTTTCTTCAAGTGAAAAAAAAAAGAGTTTTAACAGCCAGACAAAAGTAACATTTGTAAAAAACAGCGAACAGCAAGTTTCTCCCTCTTTGAATTCCCACACAGAACTGCCAAAACAATCAGATTCAGCACCAACTCAACAAGAATTCACAAACAGAGTAAGTTTACCGACCCTGCAGACAAGCTGGAAAAAGTTTTTATCGACATTTAATAAAAAACGCCCGATGCTGGCATCACAGCTTGGTTTGGTGCAACTTACTGAAGTCTCAGACAATACAATTATATTCACCTATCCGTCATCGTGTGAAAACTCAAAACAAATAGTTGAAAAAACTGATAATTTTAATATAATAACAGAAACATTACGTGAATATTTTCAGGCGAATCTTCGTATAAGATTCTGCGTGGATAAAAACTCTTCTGCTGCCGTTCAAACATCAGAAGAACAAAACGAGCCGAAAAACAGATTAAACGAAATAGTAGCCAACTCAGAACGAATACAAAGCTTACTAAAAAAAGTTGACGGTAAAATAGTTGGCATAAAACAAGTAACATAGTTACATAACAACTTAGAAATTAAAAGACTTTTTCTCAAATTTTGAGAAGTCTCTGTAAAGGAGCAGCAGTATGGCTAAAGGCGGTGGAATGGGCAATATGATGAAGCAGGTTCAGCAAATGCAGGCAAAGATGGAAAAGATGCAGGCAGAACTTGAAGAAATGGAGATTGAAGCATCCTCAGGCGGCGGTATGGTAACTGTTGTTGTCAACGGCAAGCAGGATATTCTGTCAATCAAACTCGACCCTGAAGTTGTCGACAAAGACGATGTAGAAATGCTTCAGGACTTAATCGTGGCTGCTATAAATCAGGCAAAAGAAAAAGCCGGAGAAATTCAGGCTGAAAATATGTCACAAATAACCGGCGGGATGAATTTACCCGGGATGAACCTACCTTTTTAAGAAAAGAAATTTGTATACATGTTTAAATCAGCAAATTCTGTCGAAAGACTCGCTAATCGTTTAGCACGGCTTCCCGGTATCGGTAGAAAATCAGCCAACCGATTAGCCTTTCATATTTTAAAACTGACCAAAGAGGATGCTTTTGAGCTTGCCGACACAATTCGGGAAGTAAAAGAAAAAGTAGGTTTCTGTTCTGAGTGCAATAATATATCCGAGATGGACCCCTGCCAGATTTGTTCTGACCCAAAACGGTCACGAGACATTATCTGTGTTGTTGAAGAAACCCCCGATGCTGCCGCTATTGACAAAGCGGAAAGTTTTAACGGCATGTTTCATATTTTGGGCGGCAAACTTTCTCCCCTTGACGGTATCGGACCTGATGATTTGAAAATTGCGGAACTTTTAGAACGTATCCATAATGGTGATGTAAAAGAAATTATTATTGCGACAAACCCCAATGTCGAGGGTGAAGCAACTGCTATTTACTTGGCAGGTTTATTAAAACCTCTTGGATTAAAAATAAGTCGAATTGCCAGAGGTCTGCCGGTTGGTTCTGATTTAGAATATGCCGACTCGGCAACTCTTTCAAGAGCTTTAGAAGGCAGACAAGAGTTCTAAGTATTTATGATGACACCTGATAATGACAAACAAATAACATATTCTATTGGAATTACATTTTTTCTATTTCTTGTAATAAGAATACTTGGTGCTTTTTTAATAGATGCTAATTGGTCATTTACGCATTTGTTTTATATCCCTATTTGGTATTATGCTGTTCCTGTTATTGTCTGCTTATCTCTTTTTTATCTTTTGCAAAATAAATATCAGTTAGTTGAATCAATAGTCGAAACCCGAACAAAACAAATTATTCTGTTTGTTTTTTTCTTTCTTATATTTTTTCTCTTTCAGTTTGATTCATTTCTCTATGGCGGAGGAAACTATAAAATAAATCAAATAGCACAAGTTGACAAAATCATATTTCGGTTTTACGAATACGGTACAGTGTATCTTGTCTCACTCTTTTATAAGATATTTTCTTTATTTAATTTAAAAGACACTACAGCAGGTGTCATGAGTTGGAAAGTGTTTTCTTATTTAGGCACTGCTTTCTCTTTCATTGCCTCTCTCTTGCTTGCTAAGTTAATAAACGGGAATTCTAAAAAACGATTTCTCATCTTTTTAATCATTTTCTTTGGTCCTCAGACACTCTCTTACTTTGGATTTATCGGTAACACATCATTTATCGCAGCATTGATTTATTTCTTTATCTATGTTGGATTACGATTTGAAAAAAATAAATCATTTAAAACTTTAGGTATTCTTTGGCTAGTAACACTCTTTTCAGTCTTTATACATATAAGTTTATTATTGTTGATTCCGGCACTTCTGTTTATCTCCTTTAAAAAACTTATCAAAAAGAAACAGATCGCATTTATAATCGGTATTATATCTTATCTGCTATTAACTGCTGCAGTATTTATAATTACATCATCGCATTTTGAATACTCAAAGACTATTCTCTTTTTAAAAGGTCAAAACATACAAGTTCGGTATAATCTGCTGTCGCTTAGACATATCTGGGATTATCTTCAACTCTTATTGTTGTTCATCCCTCAAATTATTATAGTGAAGTTTTTGTTTTTCAAACGGGCAAAAGAGATTCTCACATCATATAGATTCCAACTTGTCACTCTTGTCATACTCTCATCAAACACCCTTCTCTTTATTTTAGAACCAACCCATTCAATGATATTAGATGCACCGATGTTTGCTGTCTATCTTGTTCCAATTACAATATTGTTTGTTCTATTGATTTCAAATCTTGAAACAAGTTTAAAATATGCTGCCGTTTTTTCCCTTTTCATTCCATTAGTTATACTTCCAAGTTATATTCATATTGATACAGCGGAAAAACAAATTGAAGATTTCCTTGAGAAAAATAATCAATTTTACATAGAAAGCTCAACGGCTCTTCAGGACTCCTATTTCTATTTGAAAAAATTAGACAAAGCAAACTATTGGTATATAAATCTTCCTAAGATATCAAGAGATTTTTTAGACCTTACTGCCGCAGGTGAATTTAATTATGCAAAAATGTATCCCGAAGCATTAAAGCTGTATCGTGAGCTTAAATTAAAATATACATTTTGGGGAGAACCTCGTTTTCAAATTGCATCTATTAAAATAAATCAAAAGCAATTTAATCTTGCCCGTCCTGAATTAGACAGTTGTTTGATGATTAGTCCTTATGCAAAACCATATCTTAAACTTGACTATGCCTATTATCGTGAGATGGGTAACTATACCAAAGCAAAAGAAAAAATACTGTATGCTCTTTCTATATTTCCACATGATTATGATATTAAAACTGATTTAGCAATTATCTATTACCGCTTGAAAGATATAAAAAATGCTGATTCAACAGCCCGTGAAGTTATTAGTAAAGATCCTTCACAAGCGTTTGCATATTTGATACGAGGATTTATTTCAGAAATAAACAAACAACCTGCCCATGCTATTGAATATTTTAAAAAATTCATAAAATTAGCACCCGATGAACCCGAGACACCAGATATTAGAAAACGATTAAACAATCTGATTTTAGAGCAAGAAAAATAATTTTTAAAATCTATTTTCAATCCGTGCAAATCCGTCAAGTGCAGCAACTTTATATGCTTCTGAAAGCGTTGGGTAGTTTAACACTGTTTCCATAAAATAATCTAATGTTCCGCCGAATGTCATCACTGCCTGACCGATATGAATAAGCTCGGTTGCTCTTTCACCTACAATATGTACACCTAATATCCTCCGTGATTTAGGCTCAAAGATAAGTTTAAGCATACCGTCATGATCATTAATAATTTGTCCGCGAGCTAGTTCAAAATATCTGGCAATACCAATTTCATATTCCTGATTTTGTTTACTGAGCGATTCTTCGGTATCACCAACCATTGAAACCTCCGGTATTGTGTAAATACCTATCGGAAGTAGATTATTGATACAAGAAGTATCATTTTGTTTAAAAGCATGAATAGCGGCAAGTCGTCCTTGATCCATTGACGATGATGCCAATGACGGAAACCCAATAACATCGCCGACGGCATAAATATTTCCAACATTTGTGCGATACATATCGTCAACTTTAATCAAACCCCGTTCATCAACTTCAATTCCAAGATTTTCCAATCCCAAGTTATCAGTATTACCGCTTCTCCCGGCAGCAAACAACAGACGGTCTGAAACTATTTTGCGACCGCTATGCGTAATTGTAACAACCTGATCATTTTCAATTTGATGCTCTTTGTCACCATCACCAAGAATAAGATTGATACGGTATTTTCTCATAAGATAAATTAAAGCATCGGCAATTTCATTGTCTAAAAAAGAAAGTAACCTTTCTCGGCTGTCAATTATTGTAACTTTGGTACCTATATGGGCAAAAATTGAGGCGTATTCACAACCAATAACTCCCCCGCCAACAATTGTCATAGAACGGGGAATCGTATCAAGATTTAAAATAGTTTCACCATCATACACATAATGATCATCAAAATTTAATCGTGGGGGATGGTACGGATGGGTTCCGGTTGAAATGATAATTACTTTTCCTTTGAGAACCGATGTGTTGTTATCAGCATCAGACACAACGACTGTGTTTGGGTCAGAAATCATCCCGACTCCTTTAATAACTTCAATACGGTACCTTGCCATATTCTGCTGTATAACATCAATCTCCTGCTGAATTACTTGATCTTTACGATACATCAGTTCTTTAACAGAGATATCAGATTTTACTCCCCCGACCAACCCATACACAGAACGTTGGCGTAAACCCGAGATATACAAAACTGTTTCTCGAAGAGTCTTAGAGGGAATTGTACCGGTATGAATACAAACACCGCCTTGCACAGAATGTCTTTCAATAATCGCAGTCGTCTTTCGCAATCGAGCAGCCTCAATAGCTGCTTTTTCTCCGGCAGGTCCTGAGCCGATTACAATTAAATCGTATTCTCTAAAACTCATATTCAAAACTCCAAATTTATCTATCTTACAAATGTACTCTATTACTTCATATCTACAAAATCTTGCAATAGGTTTTGCATCGTTGTTAAACGTTCACTTACTTTATCGACATTTTTTACAGCTGACCGCAGTGAACCGGCAGCTCTTTCCTGTAAATCGTTTAGTTTTGAAACATTTTCATGGAGAGCATTGAGCAATTCAGAAAATTTTCTGCTTCCTGCAGAAATTCCGGCTTCCCTATAAATAGCTGAAATAGATGCTAAAAATCCATACAAATGCCCCGGTGAACTTGGAATTACTTTTTTCATTAAGGCATATTTAAACAGCTGCTCTTGTTCATGTGTAAGGAGTTGGTTGTAAATTGCCTCAGCCGGAAGATACATCAACGCAAATTCAGTAGAGTTTTCATCGGGACAGATATACTTTTCGCTGATAGCATCAATATGTTTTTTTACTGCTTGAGCAAATTCTTTTTCAGCTTTTATTTTTCCCTGTTCATCGGAGACAGCAATAAGCCGATTATATGACTCAAGAGGAAATTTAGAATCTATTGGAATCAACCGTTCATTTAATTTTACAACAGCATCAACCCGAACATTATTTTTAAAACTATACTGAAATTCTAATAGAACATCAGGTAAAATTTCACGTAATAAATTTTCAAGCAGAATTTCACCAAACTGCCCTCTCATTTTAGGAGGCTTCAAGATATCTGAAAGTGACTGAATATTTTTGCCGATAGTTTCAAGATTTTGTGTTTGAGTTGAAAGCTGCCCCAGTTTGTTTTCTATATCATTTACAACAGCAAGACGCTTATCAATAGCAGCATTACCCTCTGCTAATCTATTATAAAGAGTCTGATTTGCTTTTTCAACAGAATCTTTTAAAGTTATCAAACCTTCTAATTGCTGTTTTGTCAGCTCAGTCTTTAATTCAGAAAGGATTGTAGAAGATGTATCTTCTGATTTATTTTTCTTAGCACGCAACAGCAGTATTGTCGTAATAATAATATTTACAACTACTGCCGTTAATAAAACGAGCATCAACAGATCCATGTAAGCTCTTCTACTAATTTTGTAACAGTGAAAAATCCGTTTTCTTATTCAACTTCATAGGTAATACATTCTTCTTGACCTTGAAAAATAATTTATGTTTTGTATCATCAAAATATTTATCTGATGGATTTAAACTCCAAATATATTTAGCGATAAGAAGATTAGAGGCATAATCATAGACACCAACTTCATTGCGGTCATACCGAATACCAAATCGATAACCCAAAAATTCTTTTTCGAGCTTATATTGTTCATTAAACAACGATGAACTCTTTCCAGCTAAAGACTGCTCTTTATCAAATAAAATATTACCGGCAACAGTATCTTTTTCTTGAGCACTGATTTCAAAAGTATAGAACTTCTTATCTTCTCTTATAATGATTCCATTAGCATTATAAATCTCTTTTTTGGCATCATTAATCCCAGGCGTTAATTGAGCATTTTTCAAAACATCATCAAGGTAACTGCGAAAATCAGTTTGTAGGTCATCCCAGTTTTTCAGTTTGACACTTGCTACAAATTTCTGTTTTATATCATCAGCAGATAAAAATAACAGTGTTTTAAAATCACCGCTAAGTTCTCTATATAATTTAAAATACGAATCGATTCCTAACCTATCAATCAAATAGCCGGAGAATAATCCGGCAACTGAATATGCAATATTTGAGGTAGCTACTTTGTTAAAATCAGAAAAAGTTATAATAGAATCTAAGGAAACGATATCTTCAGCAAGAAGATATTCACCTATAACTGCCAAAGTCTTCGGTGCTTTCCCCCATCGCCCACCTAAGTCTACTGCTATCCCCTCACGCATCAACGGTAACGTGTAGAGTGGTAATTTACGTAGTTTTATATTTACTAACAGATGAACTATCTCGTGATAATGTGGGAAAAAAGCAGAGATAATATCATTTGACGGCATATCATACGTACCTTTTACCAAATGACCTGTTATTTCTTTCACTTGGCTGTCAGACTCACAATAGATATATTCAATTTTCTTTTCAGCAATCATTTTCAAGTCATCATTTGAAAGTTGTAATTTCTTTGCCATTGACTCAATAAAATTATCTGCTGCAGCTAAATTGATTTCATTTAAACTGTTTTCTAAAGAACTGTCATATCTGATATTAAAATATTTTGTCTGTTTTGTTGCCCAACCGGCAGCATAATATTCCTGCGGAAAAGTCAGCCAGAAATAATTATCAACATTTCTCATATAATATGTATATTCAGTCAATTCACCTTTTACTAATGCAGAATATTTAAGTGTAGAAAATCCTCTTGGTAATTTTGAAGATCTTTTTACCGGAGGCTGCAAATGATTACGCATGGTTTCTATATCTTTTACAACCGGCGAATAACAATCTATTTTTAGGGGGATATTTTCATATTCAATACCAAACCTTGAGGCTCTCTCGCGACATTCGGCTGTCCAAAGATAATAGGCAGATTCAATATTTCCCGACACAATAAGATCAAAATATCCGGCTAAGGTACCTACATTTGATTCAGCTTTAAGCATTGCTGAAGGTAGAATTATTGCTATAATCAGTAATGAAACATATAAGTTTTTAATCATTCCAAACTCCAATAGATTCAATTATTATTACTTTATGAGTTATACAGTATAATATAAAAAGAGCTTAAAAAAAACCCCTTTTCTAAGGGGTTTTTAATATATCTATATTTTCTGTTTAAAACGTAAATCCAATGGAAAAACGCTGTGTAGAGGATAATCTTCCAAAATCCTGCCAGGCATAGTCAATAAACAGATTTGATTCTTCCCCCAAATTTGTCTTAAGACCGCCGCCAAAGGCTAATCCTTCTTCATCATAATTTATTTTATATCCCCCACGGAGAAAATACTTATTATCATAAGCAAATTGAGTCCCAAACGAACCCTGCTCAGGATTATCATTGGGATGTTTTAATTCCGAAAGTAACGTTAAAAAGATCGGAAGAGCGTCGTGTAGGGAAAGAGTGTAGATCTCGGTGGTCGCCGTATCATTAAAAAAAAAAACAGAATAACAAACTCACAGCACGTTATGATTCAACTT
>CALCCW010000183.1:0-11233 GCA_937900185.1 uncultured candidate division Zixibacteria bacterium
AACAGACTCTTGCCCAAAAAGCAGTAAACACCAAAGCGATAAAAAAACGAAAATTTAAAGTTATTGTTGATGCCGTCAATGGTGCAGGTTCTGAAGCTCTCCCAAAACTATTAAAAAAACTTAATGTTGAAGTTATTGAAATAAATTGTAAAGGTGATGGTAATTTTGTGCATGAACCCGAACCGGTTGCCAAAAACCTAACACAGCTTTGCAAAGCAGTTAAAAAACATAAAGCAGATTTAGGTTTGGCATGCGACCCCGATGCCGACCGTTTGGCATTGGTTGACAACAACGGTATAGCAATTGGTGAAGAACTCACTCTGACAATCGGAGTTATGGCGGTGCTTTTAAAAATGAAAGGCTCCACTGTAATCAATCTGTCGACTTCCAAAGTAACCGAAGATATCGCTAAGTCGCTTGGCTCAAAAGTAATCTATGCAAAAGTAGGTGAAGCAAATGTTGTCGAGATGATGCAAAAGAAAAATGGTGTTATAGGCGGTGAGGGCAACGGCGGAGTTATTTTTCCGTCTTTTCATGCCGGTAGAGATTCACTGATTGCGGCAGCCCTTACTTTAACTGTGTTAGCTGATAGAAAAACAACTCTTTCTGCTCTTGTTGAAACTTTTCCAAAGTATTATAATATAAAAGATAAAGCTCAGTTAAAAGACAAAGAGAAATTTCTGCTCAAACTCAAGCAATTTGAAAAAGATTCTGTAGTTATTTTCGGAAAATCTAAAATTGACAGACGAGACGGGCTTCGGTTTGATTTTTCCGATGGATGGCTTCAATTAAGAACTTCAAATACCGAGCCTATTTACCGTATAATTACAGAAACAAATTCACCAAAGTTAACAGCAAGTTTGACCGATAAAGTAAAAAAGTATTTTAAATAAGGTATATACATTATGTGTGGAATAGTCGGATATGTTGGTCATAAACAGGCAAAACCGATTTTGCTTAAAGGTATCAAAAGGCTTGAATATCGCGGATATGACTCTGCCGGAATTGCTCTGCTTGCTGAAAACGGTCTGTATGTAACCAAAGCTGCAGGAAAAATTGTTGAACTTGAAAAACTTCTTATCAACAACAATACCGATAGTACTCATGGTATAGCTCATACAAGATGGGCGACTCATGGTGAACCAAACAAATTAAATGCACATCCGCATACCGATACAACCGAAGATATTGCAATTGTACACAATGGTATTATTGAAAATTATAGAACACTAAAATCATTTTTGGTTGCCAAAGGATACCCAATAAAAACCGAAACCGATACTGAAGTTCTTGCTCAACTCATTCGTTTTAGTTATAAGGGAGACCTTACCGAAGCAGTCCGTGAAGCCTTGACACAAGTAGAGGGTACCTACGGGATAGCAGTTATTTCATCGGCACATCCCAATGTAATTATCGCCGCCCGCATGGGATCGCCGCTTATTATTGGTGATGGTGATGGTGAGAATTTTGTTGCATCCGATGTCTCGGCTATTTTAGACTCTACTAACCGAGTAGTCTATCTTGATGATGGTGAAATTGCAACTGTCACACCCGAAGATTACAAAATTACCACAATTCAAAATGTTAAAATATCCCCGCAAATTAAAGAAATAGGCTGGTCGCTTGATGAAATTGAAAAAGGTGGTTTTGATCATTTTATGCTCAAAGAAATTTATGAACAGCCAACTACTTTACGCAATGCTATTCGGGGGCGGTTAAATTATGAAGAGGGTATTCCTCGTTTAAATGGTTTTAATTTACAATATGAAGAACTTCGTGAAATTAAAAGAGTTCTTATAACTGCGTGCGGAACCTCGTATTACGCAGGGCTTATTGGTGAATATCTCCTTGAAGAAATGGCACGTATTCCATGTGAAGTAGAATATGCATCCGAACTTCGTTATCGTTCTCCTGTTTTTGAAGAAAACTCTGTCTTACTCTCTATCAGTCAATCAGGTGAGACTGCTGATACTTTGGCAGCTATGAAAGAAGCACAAAAACAGGGTGTTACTTCATTAGGGCTTGTGAATGTCGTCGGTTCTACTATTGCCAGAGAATCAGACGGTGGAGTGTATTTACATGCAGGACCGGAGATTGGAGTCGCATCTACAAAAGCATTTACCTCGCAAGTGATGGTTCTTTCTTTGGTGACTACTCTTTTAGGACGTATGCGTCAGATGTCGGTGCAAGCCGGTCAGGAAGTTATTGAATATATACAAAATATTCCAAATCAAGTAGAAACTATTTTAGGACATAATGAACAAATAAAAGAGATAGCCGCAGAATATTATAAAAAAGATAATTTTTTGTACCTTGGTCGCGGTATCAATTTTCCGGTCGCTTTAGAGGGTGCCTTAAAGCTCAAAGAGATTTCATATATCCATGCCGAAGGATACCCGGCTGCTGAAATGAAACATGGTCCGATAGCTTTAATCGATGAAAATATGCCGGTTGTGGTTATTGCTTTAAAAGATCCTGTCTATGATAAAGTTATGTCAAACATTGCCGAAGTTCGCTCCCGCAATGGAAATGTAATTGCGATTGCCACCGAAGGTGACACCGAAATTGCCGAAAAAGTCAATCACGTTATTTATATTCCAAAAACATACCGTTTACTGACTCCTCTGCTTTCTATTATACCACTGCAGTTGCTGGCATATCATATTGCGGTAATGCGAGGATGTCATGTTGACCAACCACGCAACTTGGCAAAATCTGTCACAGTAGAATAAAGAGAGTTTATCCGTTTAGGCGGAGTCAAAGAGCTTCTAAATAGACATTCTCTTGACACGGTACAGTATTAAAATAGTAGGTCAAGAGACCCCTGCGGTCTTGACTTTTTTTCTGCCCCTTGTCCCAGCTTTCAAATAGTAGGGCGGAACCCAACGAGCTTCAAAGCTCTTTAGCGGTTCCGCCATTTTTTATATAGAACAGTAGGTCGCGGTTCCGTTGGTTTGAAATCGTTAGATTTCAAAGTCGAGAAACCCGACAAAATATAGCTGACTTGAATATATATCCCTACCAACTACCGCCTCCACCACCACCGCCGCCACCGCCGGAGAATCCACCTCCACCTCCCGATGTTCCCGAACTGCGAGGGGCTGAAAATGTTGCCGTCGATAGATGCGATGTTGTTGCCGTAATAGCCTGTGAGAATGCAACAGGATGAAAATACATCATCCCATGAGTACCAACATACCAATTTGGCAAATTCTGTTCAATACCTACAAATGCTTTTGCCCAACTGTCAACTACATCTAAGGCAATAGCGTAAGGGAGATATTTACTAAAAAGCTCTTTGTCCTGCATTCGTTCAAGTTTATCTTTTTCGGCTCGTTCCAAAAATTCCTGAAAACCGAGTACGTCTGAAAGAGCCAAGGCACCTTTTTTAGTTTTAGCGGGCATAGCTTTTGAAAAAAGGAAAAAAGGTAAAGCTGTGAGAATACTCGCTACAATTGGTTTAATTGGCGAATTTTGTGGAGCAGTCACTAGTAGTATAACGACAGTAAAGACAAGAGTTACTACTCCATACCCAACATACCTACCGATTGTTGATTTAGGTGATGTTGTAAAATATTTATGCTCAACCAGTTGTCTAAAAATCGCTTTGGATAATTTTGGAAGATAGGTATAGAACTTATTTTTCAATTCAGAAATCATAACAACTGTTTTCCCATCCTGAAACAGACCAACCATCAGCCATCGTTCAAACTCTGTCAGTTCATCCAACTCCGCTTTGAGAGCAGTTAATTTGTAATCTTTATTTGTAAAAACGAGAATCTTTTCTTCGGTCTCTTCAATTTTAATATACCCCTTGACCGCCAAGCCAATCATACTTGCTGATATATCTTTTGGGTCAAGAGTTTCGTCAATAAGTGTCCCTACTTCAGCAGGAGTAAGCTCTCTATCGCCAATTTTTGGAGGGCTGTATTGAACAGTGATAGCCCGACCGGTCTTAGGGTCTCGTCCTTTTTTTCTCCAATAAGAAATCATAAAAAGAAGTGAAAATATCGGAAGAACAAAACCCCAGTTCTCTTTAATATTAATCGACATGAGAAATTTGTCCATCTCAGACGGCTCGGCAACAATACCCTTATCAAATGAATATGCGATTGTAAAGCCTTTGTATGAATCTAAACTTGTCGTAGTCTGAAACTTGCCACCATTTGAAGTTGGTTCAAAAATACATTCCGAACCGCTGGCACCATAACCTCCTGTGTAACAGGCATAGTCGTAATTCTGAATTTTGGTTGACGAGTTAAGTGTTACAGTTGCTGTTACATGTTCAATCTCGGCATCCCAGGAGTTTCCGGTCACATTCCAATAAAGTTCATCTTTATCATCGAAATACAGTAAACCATTTGTTACTTTGTACTTAATAACATAAGTCTGCTCACCGTCTACATATCTATCAGCACTACCGATACGGATATTCACGACATTTCCCATCTTACTGACTTTACTTCCAAGATGAGAACCATTACCATCGGTGACAGAAAGAACTTCAATAGGCATATATACAGCATTGCCCAACTCATCTTCATACCGATAGGGAATCTCACGATAGATGCCGTGTTTCTTCCTATGGAATTCAACGTCGATAGTTTCTGTTACGGCGAAAGAACCGTCTTCATCAATGACAATACCGGCATCAAAATTTGTAATCGTAAAATTCTGAGCCGAACTTTCAGAAACGGTAAAGAGAAAGAGTAGAAGTATTGTGGAAATAAATATTTTTATCTGTTGTCTTTTCATGATGCCCCCCTATGAAAAGTCAGGCTTAATAGGTTTTCGTTCGTCCGGAGATTCGATTTCGAAAAATTCTTTTTTGACAAAATGAAACATCGATGCGACAATTGCTGAGGGAAATGTCTCTGTCTTAATATTATAATCTCTGACAATCGCGTTATAATATCGACGAGCAGATTCTATATCGCCTTCAATATCCTTGAGCTGTCTTTGCAAATCCATAAAATTTGTGTTTGCTTTGAGGTCCGGGTATGCCTCAGAAACAGCAAAAAGAGATTTCAAAGTTCCTGTCAGCATATTGTTGCCCGCTGCCATCTGTTCGGGAGTGCCGGCATTCATTGCTTGAGAGCGTGCTTGAGTTACTTTTTCAAACAAATCCTTTTCATGCGAGGCGTAGCCTTTGACGGTTTCAACTAAAGCGGGTATAAGGTTGTATCGCTTTTTGAGCTGCACATCAATGTCCGACCATGACGACTCTGTTGAAGTGCGAAGCTTTACCAAGCTGTTATAAATCCCGATAGCAAAAATCGCAAATGCGACAATCAATCCTATGAAAATTAAAAATGGCATCATAATGAGCTCCTTTATATTGTAATTCGTTCTAATTCAATTTAAACTGTTTTTGTTCTTGATAGGGGTAACATGCGAATAAAGTTTTCACCAGTCAAGTTTTGATATTTGTAGGTTGTATAATATATACTATGGAAATGGGAGTTTATTCAAGGGAAAATTAATCTATATAAAACCATTTTAATTTGACAAAATTATATTTAAATCGGTTATTGCAATATGAGCATAAGAACGAATTTAACAATTATTTTAATTTTTATTCTTACCACGTTAACAGGATGCGGTTCTTATTATTATACTACCCAAACACCTATGGAATTTTCAATAAATAAAGGCAGGATAGAAGTCAGTAGCGGTCTACTTGTTGATTATGGTGGGTTATTTAATGACGATAGCTTTATAGATTATAATTCTCTCAATTTTACAGACTATGACTACTATGATTTTAACATAAAGTATATCATAGATAAAGAGATTCCTTACTTTTATGAGTTGAAGATTGATTCGATAGCAGTTTATTTAAATAATTTTAGAGATACTGTTTTTGTAGATTGGAAAGATAACATTACTCATTCGTATACTTATGGGCTTAATAAATATTTTCGGACAAGAATTGCACCTATCCCAATTCCTAAGGGAATTCAAAGAGATTATACCATTACATTTATAGTACAAATTTTTGAACCTGCTACAGGTGAATTGATAGAGAGTAGTAGAATTAGTTCAATTACATCAAAAGTGAAAAAGCACTATACAATAAACACACTTCCATGTTACACACCTGACTATACAATGTACAAGGATGTTGCAACTCATTCAGGAAATTATAGGTTTCATCTTTCAAAGCTTTATTTTGATGAAAATAAACTAGAATATTTTCAGGAAATTATAGAAGATTCTTCATTTATATTTATGAATTTTGGATTATCATTTCAATCTTTGAGCTTAGATACATCTGATGTTGAAATTATTGTTGATTCAATTTCTCTAATTCTTCATAACGATAATACTATCCCACTCAGATGGCTTGGGTTAGAAACTATAAAATCGTATGGACGTTTTTATACTCCTGTTTCAGCGTTGAAACTTCCAATATATCTAAATCCAAAAAGTAGAGTAAAACTTTACATGAATACTACCATTCAAAATAAGCTGACAAAACAGGTTCTTACTAAAGATTCATTTTCAATACAATTAAAACCACATGCAAGATATTATGAATTCGATAAGGTGAAGCAAGTTCATTGAGAAATTAAAAAAGGTCAGGGCTCAAAGAGACCTGACCTATAATAATCTGGATTCCCAATCAAGTTGGGAATGACATTATAAACACCCTTCGACAAGCTCAGGGTGACAATTTAATCAATGACCAGTGAATTTGGCTGGGCGTTTTTCTAAAAATGCTTCCATACCTTCATTTTTATCACCAGTACCACAACACTGAGCGAAGTTCGCTTTTTCCAAATCACAACCAGCGGTCAAGGTTCCATCAAGACCACGGTTGATTGATTCTTTACAAAGAGCAACTGCAATAGGTGCTTTCGAACAAATTTTCTGTGCCATTTTGATAGCAGAGTCCATCAGTTCATCATGGGGATACACTTCATCAACTAAGCCAATCCGATGTGCTTCGGTGACATCGATAATGTCACCAGTAAATATTAACTGCATCGCTTTACCACGACCGACCAAACGAGGCAGACGTCCTCGTCTGCCTTTATCTTACAAAATCTCTACACATTCTTATCATTTTCACATCACACCGCATACTATGAATAACTTATTAAATGTTGAGAACATTCTATGCACAAAAACACTACAATAAATAATACCCAAAATGGCTTTAAGCCATTTTTTCAGGCAAAGCCATTTTGCCGTAATCACATACAACCGTTTTGCTTACAGCAAAAAATGACCCAAAAAACGGCTAATAAAAGATGTTTTATATGCGATACGAACCCATTTTAAAAACAACAATGTTGGATTCCAAATCAAGTTGGGAATGACATAAAGAGAGTTTGAGATGATATTTTTGAAAGTGTTTTTACAAATTGTCATTTCCACTATTTTAAGAGTCGGCTAAGGGGGTGTTTAAAATAAACGCTATTTCAAAAAACGAAGCCATTTTGCTGTAACGTTTTGAGTGTAATGGAATTACAAGAAAAAAGTTCAAAAAACTAGATTCCCATTTTCGGGCTTGTTGATAAACCCTCCATTCAGTCTTTGCGAGTCGAGTGAGTGAAAACGAACGAGACGTGGCAATCTCTAACTTAGTGCTTAACAAAAACATGAGATTGCCATTCGCCTAGGCGAACTTTCGCGGACTCCGTTCGCAATGACAGGAAATTTGACTTTTTCAACAAGCCCTTTCATGGGAATGACATTTTGAAAATGTATTTATAATAAGTCATGCTGCCCGCCTAGGCGGGGTCGAAGTATGCTCATTCTATCTTTATGTTTTTATAATTGTCATTTCCCCTTTTTTAAGAGGGGATTAAGGGGTGTTTGTCCTAAGACGAAAGGGCTGTACTCCATGTCAAGCACAGAGAGGAGTTCAGAAGAATAATATTTGTATGATTTATTACCCATTCTGCCAAAATGGCTTATGCCTGCCGTTTTCGCTTGACTATGCGATTAGAATCTGACATATTTGTCATATGAAAATAACTCCACAAGAAATTATTAGGTTTATAAAAGAAAAATCAGACCATCCCATGAAAATGAAAGAGCTGTCGCACGCTCTTGGATTAACCAGTCGTGACTACCCGTCATTTCGTGATTCAGTAAAAAAACTTATCGCATCAGGGGAATTAGTCAAACTGAATAGAGGACGGATTGGGATTACCGAAGAACTTAATGTTCGGGTTGGTATTCTTTCGGTTGCCAAAGCAGGTTTTGGTTTTTTGATGACAGAAGGTATCCCCGACGATCTGTTTATTTCGCAGTCAAAACTTCTGACTGCCTTAGACGGTGATAAAGTGATGGCACGTATCGGCGGGGTTGAAGGCGGAAAACAAACCGGAACAGTTATAAAAATTATCGAACGGGGTATCAGAAATATTGTCGGACTGTTTAAAAAATCAGAAACATTTTCTTTTGTCGTACCTGACAATAAAAAAATACAGCGTGATATTTATATACCGTTGAAATTTTCTAAAAAAGCCAAAGACGGGCAGAAAGTCGTTTGTGTCATAACCGAATGGGATGACCCGTTCCGCAATCCTGAGGGCGAAATTACAGAAGTTCTTGGATTTCCCGGACAACCACGGGTTGATATGCTGGCTGTTTTAAAATCGTATGATTTACCTCAGGCATTTCCGGAAGAAGTATTAGATGAAGCCGAAATTGAATCTGCCAAGCTTGATGAAATTAATGATAACGACAGGCTTGATTTAACCAAAGAATGTATCTACACAATCGACCCCGAAGATGCCAAAGACCACGATGATGCTGTTTCTGTTGAAAAACACAGTAAAGGTTTCAAACTGTCGGTGCATATTGCCGATGTTTCTCATTATGTCCCCGAGGGAAGTGAACTTGATAAAGAAGCATTCAATCGCGGGAATTCTGTGTATCTTCCCGGTATGGTTGTACCAATGCTTCCGGAAATTCTCTCCAACAATATCTGCTCTTTAAAAGTAAATAAAAAACGACTGGCACACTCTGTGTTTATTGAGTTTGATAAAAGAGGTAAGATGCTACATTTTTCATTTGCTGATACTCTTATCAAATCAAAAGCAAAGTTGAGCTATGAAGATGTGCAGAAATATTTTGACAGTTCCGAAGTAGCACCTAAAATAAAAAATGTAAAAGAAAATTTAGACTATGCCCGTGAACTTGCTCATATTTTAACATATAAAAGAATCTCAGACGGGTCTTTGGATTTTGACCTGCCTGAGTCAAATATTATTTTAAATAAAAATGGTGAAGTTATAGACCTTGCTGCTAAAGTTCGTTTAGAGTCGCATCGTTTAGTGGAAGAGTTTATGTTGGCAGCTAATCAGGCAGTTGCTCTGCATCTGTTTCGCTATGCCCAGCCATTTTTATATAGAGTACATGAAAAACCTGATATGGAAAGACTCAATGAATTTTCATCTTTGATGAAACGTATCGGTTTTTCTTTCCCGGTTTCTCAAAATATGCGTCCAAAACAGTTTGCTCGGTTTTTAGAAAAAGTGCAGGATGATCCTAAGGCAGACTATATTAATGAACTGCTGCTTCGTTCTATGTCAAAAGCTGTGTACCAGCGTGAGAATCTTGGACATTTTGGACTCGCATTTAAATATTATACACACTTTACTTCACCGATTAGACGTTATGCCGATTTGGTCGTACATCGGTTACTTCGAAAATTGAAAAACGGAAAATATCCACCGGCGTTTGCAAAAAAAGTTCCAACTTATATTGACCGTGTAGCTAAACAATGTTCAGCAACTGAACGTGTTGCAACAAAAGCAGAACGTGATGCGGTTAAAATTAAACAGATTTCGTTTATGGCAGAGCGTGTAGGTGATGAATACTATGGTGTCATTACCGGTGTTATGTCCTATGGGTTTTTTGTTCGGCTTGACGATATGGGGGTTGAAGGAATGGTCAGAATGTCAACTATTGATGATGACTATTACATTTTCGACGAGTCGCATTACCGTATTGTCGGTCGAAGAAATGGGACAATTTATCAATTAGGTGATAAAGTAAAGGTAGGTGTTTTAAAAGTTGATACGACAGCTGCAGAAATGGACCTGTTTGTTGTAATGCCGGAACAACAGAAATCGAAAAAAATTAAAACAGCTAAACAAAAAATAGTGAAAAAAAATAATTTTCAGAAATTTCAAACAAAGAAATTTGTACAGCAGAAGCAAAAAAAGAGTAAAAAGAAAAAATGAAAACCAATGTTGTAATACTCTCAGGTAATAATAGCAATGCTGCAATGAATTGGAGCAAAATAGGAAAAGTCGTCAGCGAACTTGCAGAACTCTATCAAATTGTCAAAGAATCTGAAGTCGATTTAATAATTGTCGGCGAAGATAGAACCGACTTACCCTCACAAGTTGCGGTGAAAATAAGACGATACAATGGATTGACTGATATTTGGAAAGTTACCGTTGGTAGTTTTGACGATGATAATATTGAAAAGCATTATGACGGTTCATTTTCAATTGAGATAGGTGAAAAAGGAATCACAAAAAAAGTAACGCAAATTCTTCAAGCAAAAGAATTACTCGCCCAATACAGTATAATTGCCCGTTCAGCAAAAATGAAACTGATAGCCGAAACTATTCACCGCATAGCTCCTACTGATGTTCCGGTGTTAATAGTAGGACAGTCCGGTACGGGAAAAGAGTTAGTCGCAAAAGCAATTCATAAAGATTCCCAAAGAGAAAGCGATGCATTTGTTGCCATTAACTGTGGAGCAATTGCTGAAGGACTCTTGGAATCGGAACTTTTTGGACATGAAAAAGGTGCTTTTACAGGGTCTGTTTCTAAGCGGGAAGGACTTTTTAAAAAAGCAAATAATGGAATTATCTTTTTAGATGAAATCGGTGAGACCAAATCTGATATGCAGGTAAAATTGCTTCGTGTTTTAGAAGACGGGACTTACTATCCGGTCGGTTCTTCAAACGCTCAGCACACAAATGTCCGTATTGTTTCTGCTACGAATAGAGATTTAATGGAGGCAATAGCAGAAAAGAAATTCCGCGAAGATTTGTATTTCAGAATTGGTGTTGTTAAAATTACGCTTCCGCCTCTCTTTGAACGTAAAAATGATATTCAGCCATTGCTCAAGTATTTTTGGAGGAAAGAAGATCGGAAGAGCGTCGTGTAGGGAAAGAGTGTAGATCTCGGTGGTCGCCGTATCATTAAAAAAAAAAAACAATAAAGAAAAAAAGAAAAAAAACAAAAGAAAAAAAAA
>CALCCW010000184.1:0-2291 GCA_937900185.1 uncultured candidate division Zixibacteria bacterium
AGAAAGTTTTAAGCAGTTGTATAAATCACGAGCTCCTGTTATAGAGGGAATATTTGGAGAAGCGAAAGAGTGGCATGGACTCAGACGGGCATGGCGTCGAGGTCTGTCTAAGATGTTAATCCAATCATTTTTGATAGCATCAGTGATAAACTTTAAACGGTTGGGAGCCGTTTTATTGCATTACTTATTGAAAATAAAGTTGTTAAAAGATATTTCAGAAAGAATCTGGAGCGTATTAAGACATTATCTCCGACAAAAATCATTAGCACCAATAAATCAAAGATAAAAATAAACCTGACCACAAAATAGAGGCTTTTTCAACAAGCCCTTTATGGTGGGCTACCCAGCTGCGTTGGACAAAGCTTAGATTGACAAATTATAGTATTATTGATATATTAATCTATATACTACTTTTCAAATAATCCATCTGTAAAAGCAGATTGTTTTATACTATAAAAATGCACGAAAACAGAAAAATTATTGAAGGTGAGATTATGTCAAAAAAATCTAATTTACAATTCTTTTCATTTATAGTTTTGCTATGTATTTTGTTTCCTCTCAAGAGTGATGCCCAATATCCAAGTTCTTATGATTTAAGAGATTATAATTTAGTTTCTCCTGTCAAAAGTCAAATCGACGGTACTTGTTGGACATTCGGTGCTATGTCGGCGATAGAAGGTAATTTGCTCATGACCGGAAACTGGACAGCAAATGGTGATACCGGTCAACCTAATTTAGCAGAATATCATCTTGATTGGTGGAATGGTTTCAATCAAAATAACAATGATGATGTTACTCCGCCGTCAGGGTCTGGCTTAACGGTACATCAAGGGGGAGATTATCGGGTAACAACAGCATATTTAACACGAGGTGAAGGGGCGGTGCGTGATATTGACGGTCAGTCACATACTCCGGCACCCTTAAGAGCCAGCCCGGACTGGCACTACTATTATGTGAGAGATATAGAATGGTATACTGCCGGTGCTGATTTAAGCAGAATTAACACAATTAAAGAAAAAATTATGACCGAAGGTGTTATCGGAACCTGCATGTATTACAGTAGTGCATATATTAATAACTATATTCATTACCAGCCACCCTCAGCAACTGAAGATCCCAATCATGCTATATCTATTGTCGGTTGGGATGACAATAAATCAACTCAGGCAAGTTACCCCGGTGCTTGGTTGTGTAAGAATAGTTGGGGAGCCGGATGGGGGTTAAGTGGATATTTTTGGATATCTTATTATGATAAACACTGTGGGCAAAATCCTGAAATGGGAGCTGTAAGTTTTCAAAATGTTGTCCCAATGCCCTATGATAAAATTTACTACCATGATTATCATGGATGGCGTGACACAAAAACTGATATTACAGAAGCTGTGAATGCTTTTACTGCAGATAACGGTGAACTACTGGTTGCCGTTAGTTTTTACACCGCCGCAGATTCTGTTGACTATACTGTTATCATTTATGACGATACATTAAATAATGATTTTGCTAATATTCTAACCACACAATCAGGACATATTGAATATTCCGGTTTTCATACAATTGATTTAATTGATAGAGTTTATTTAACAATTGATGATGATTTTTACGTATATGTTTCGCTTTCACAAGGAGGACAAGCATTTGACCGAACCTCCGATATCCCTGTTCTTTTAGGGGATTCATCCAATGTTATAGAAACATCATCTAATGATCCTGATAGAAGTACTTTTTATCAAGACGAACCAAAGTATGACTTAAATGATATTGACCCGGACGGTAAGTTCTTTCTCAAATCATTAACCCAGATTAAAACGACAGTGACATCGTCAGCCAAGCCGGGTGAAAGCTTTTATCGTCAATTCGGGCAATGGAATGATTTTTATGATATAGAACCTTCCGGTAATTTTTGTATTAAAGCATTAGCCGAATTTGGAGTTACATTTGATGCTGATACAACATACGGATGGGTTCCTCTTGATGTACAGTTTGCAGGATCGTCGAAATTTTTTGTTAACTCTTGGTCATGGGATTTTGGTGATGGTGATACCGCTTCCGGTCAAAATTCCTCACATCTTTTTGATAAACGGGGAATGCATGATATCACGCTTAGTGCCGAAATGGATGGAAAAAAACTATCCCGCACAAAGAAAAATTATATTATAGATCGGAAGAGCGTCGTGTAGGGAAAGAGTGTAGATCTCGGTGGTCGCCGTATCATTAAAAAAAAAACCAACCCACACCCCACCCACCCCACCCCACCACACGCTCATGCACTTCGCCCCCTAACCCGACCTCGC
>CALCCW010000185.1:0-2111 GCA_937900185.1 uncultured candidate division Zixibacteria bacterium
TTTTTCAGAGAGTTCAAATTTTTGAGTTGCTAAATAAATATCACCATAAATACGTTTTATCTGCGAAACAAGGGTAGATTCTTTAGCCAGTTTAAGTGCTAAATCTATTCCTTTTTTTGCCCATATCTCGGCTGTTTTATAATCTTCTTTATGTAAAAATAGTAATGCAGATATTTCATACTGTCTGAACAATTCTCTTTTTAAATCTTTTGAAAGTTTGCTTGCTTTATACAATGCATCTTCAGCTTCTTTATAATTATTTGTAAATATGTTATAAAGTGACTTTAAATGGTAATAACTGCGTAAATTATCAATTACTAAATTATCTTTATATTCTAATTCAATCTCAGATAATAATTTTCTTGTTTTAAGAAAACTACCCATACGGACAAACATCAAAGACATGTTTCTTTTTATCATAGAAATTTGATCTAATTCACCAACTTTTAAATAATTTTCTAAACTTCTTACGGAATTATTTTCGCATGATTGATAATCACCTTGCTGATAATAAACATATGAAATTAAATTTGATGTTCTTGCCATTCCTCTAAAATTGTTAATTCTTTTATAGTACACGTAAGCTTCGTTTAAATTTTCTTGAGCGGACAATAAGTTTTTATCAATAATTTCAAATCTGGCTTTTAAGTATTTCGCAAAGGCAAAAGATTCAACATTAGCAGTAGGACGAAGAATATCTAATGCTTTATTGATATATACAGAGTTATAATCTGCCAAAGCAAGCATAGCTTCAGAACGCAAAATGAACGATTCTGCTTTTTCGATATTAGATTCAGTTTTTAACTTATCAACTTCCCGAATAACCTGTTTGAACTTGCGTTGTTCGAGTAGTTTCTGTATCTCTTTCAGGTTCATACTGCTCTTTTTCAATATTAATAATATGTGGGTTTTCTAATGTTTTAATTATAAATAGATTAAAATAAAAAATAATAGGACTATAGAAATAAATAGAACCATCATTTACTTTATCAACTTCCCAAGGATCATCATCCCCATTTGGTTTAATAACTGATTTGCGTAATTTGGGGTCATAATTGAGGGCGTTGACGGTCGGAGTGAGGAGAACAAAACTAAATAGAATGAGGATAATAACAGCGGTTATCTTTTTATACAGAGACATCAAATGAGTGTGCATAACTTAATTCTCCTTAGTGGTATAAAATATCTGCGGACAGATTCGTAACATTCCAAACCATTTTAGAAAAAACTCTTGTAGCGATAGGACTTCGCTTTTTATCTATTGCGATTATTTACATATCCAAAATAGCTATTCGTCACATTCTTGGCAAGGAATAAAACGCATAAAATGCGACGTGAAAGAGGTATAAACAATTGCTATTCAGTAGTTTTAATGCCAATTCCGGCACTCAAACTTTTAGGATAACAACTTCACAATCATGTTGAATAATAATTTTAACTAATTGGAAGTACTATATCAAACTTTTTTCCCGTAAAACTCTTCAAAGCTTTTACCATCTGCTTATGCTCTTTCAATAACGTCTTGAGCAGACCAGACTGATTATTTTCTTCAACTCTGAGTTTTAGATCCTCAAGTTCCTGCTTCTGTCTTTCCAATCTCTGAGCAGTAAGTTTTTCTCTCTGCTTACTTTCCTCAAGCTCATTCTTGATATCTTCAAGAGAATTATCAAAATGTTTTTTTATAACTCTTTTACGATTAACCGCTAGATAATTAACATAAGCATTTAGCCATTTACTTTGGGGAGAATGTCCCAATCTCATATTTATATCTTCGACATGCCAACCTTGAGCAAATAAATGACATGCCATTCCAGATCGTAAATCTTTCCATGATGGTGTTTCTCCATTTGGTTCACATTTTACAACAGAACGTCTGATTACACTTCTGAAAATCTGTAATGCTTGACGATATTTAAATGTGAAAATAAAATCATCATCTTTATAAGGAATAGGTTTTCTTCTGAAATGTCCTAATTCATCACGATATTCAATTTCTCTACCGTATTTGAATAGAGCATCTAAATATCTTACAGTTTCAGGATAGATTGTTGGCTCACTCCTTGTTTGTCTACTTCTTTTTAGAGTTTCTTTAGGCAAATAAACCAAATATT
>CALCCW010000186.1:0-2185 GCA_937900185.1 uncultured candidate division Zixibacteria bacterium
GGAGAGAGAATAGTGTGCTGGCATAGTGATATATTTTTAAATAATTTATTTTTTTTTTTTTTTCAAGCAGAAGACGGCATACGAGATATATCAGTGTGACTGGAGTTCAGACGTGTGCTCTTCCGATCTCCACCTGCTGTCTCATCGGCAAATAGGAAAAGAACAGCCAAAACAATGCAACAGCAGTAAATCCTGTTCCAAAATAAATAATACTGCGACCTATTTTTTTATCTTCAATAAAATGCTGATAGAGAAAATATCCGGCAAACGGTGCTAAAAAAATTATTCCTATAATTTTCCCGAAAAATATACCGACTGCAAGACTTGCTCCTGCAAATATAATCCACACATACTTATTGCAATACAGCAAAAGAGTCAAGGACAAAAAGGCATAAAATGTCATGGCATGTTCTAAAAATGCAAGCCTCCCGTAAAAAATTTGATTATAATTCACCGCAATCAATAAAAGATACATTATGCCCGTAAGAGGATTGGAAACTTTCCTAAGTATCAGAAAGAAGAAAAATAATGCCCCAAATGAATAAAACAAACCAACCAAATTAGACGTTAACAAAGAAACACCAAAAAGTTTAAAAAATAAAAATGCTAAGACAGTTACTGAAGATTTCAAGAAAAAGACAAACCGTGTTTCGTTGTATGGATTAAAATCACCGGTCAATACCTTTTGTTTGGCAAAAAGAGTATAATGACCTGTGTCGGTATATACATCAGTCGAATACGAAAGCCCTATCGGCGGGTCAGCATCAAGCTTGTAAGCTCGCATCTCAAACATGACAAAAAGCAACACAACCGCAATGATTATTTCGATTCTTCTTTTTTGTCTTTCAGTCAGATTAAAAGTAAAATTCATCGATATTTTTGTCTTGAGCTAATAAATCCAAGTCTCTGTTTTTTATCGCTATTCCTATGTAAGCAAAGAAGATAACCGAAATATCCTGAAAGTCAAGTTTGAGATATTAGGGATTTTCATATACCATGTCATTCCCAACTTGATTACGGATTCAGTCTTTCTGTAGGGTTCAAGGCATGCCTGAACCTTTTGATATGTACCGACAGGGCAATGCCCTGTCTCAAGATTTTGTAGGGCAGAACTCTTTAGCGGTTCTGCCATTAATGGTGGATATACTAAAGATATCCGCCCTACTATTCTGATTTGGAAGGTGATTTATATTTTGGTGATAAACTCATTGGAGATATTGATCTCATTACTCTGCACACTGATACAGAAGAATATTATAACGTAGAATTAAACAACTTTTGTAAACCAATCTCACACAATTACGAATCCAGAAAATTTAAGTTTTATAGCGACCTGTTGTTCTACGGGATTTTTCACAAAAACAGACACACCCCTCATGCTCCCCTTTTTAGGGGGGAAGCAAACCTCTCCTTTCCTGCGAAAGCCCAGAATCCAGGACTCGGAGATGAAATATCTATTCCCAGATTTTTATATGTATCTTATTTAGATTTAAGTGTATAATAATTGGAGTACGTTAATACTTTAAAATGTTTGAGGGAATAATTATGAAATCAAAATTATTATTACTACTTATACTAATATTATCATTCTCATCAATAACATATCCTGAAGAAGCCGATGAATTGTTAATTGATTGTGATTACTATTGGAATAATCACAGTTTAATTTTAGCACCTGATGCTAAACCTATTCAATATTATATTGATAGTGCCATTTTATATTCAAAAAATTATAAACGTTTAATAAGAGGAGTAGAACTACTCAAACAAAACTTTGAAGATAAAATTCAGATACATGTAGACTCAATTGGTATCATTTCAAACAGACTTATTGTTGATATTATATTTAAAGGGAAATTAGGTACAACTTTTTACGATGTCGGTAAAATGACGCTTATTGAAATTAATCCCTCAAAGTTTAGACTACTTTATAGTTTTTTTAGTGATCCTGGTTGTGTTAAGTTTAATAAATCTATAATCGTCAAAGTTGATTCTTTCAGATCGGAAGAGCACACGTCTGAACTCCAGTCACACTGATATATCTCGTATGCCGTCTTCTGCTTGAAAAAAAAAAAAAAATTATATTTTATTCTTTCTTTTTCTTTTTTCATTCATACTTGTCCTCATTGCTTTAATTTTTTTGCTCCTCCTCTTCCCTTTACTCCCCTTGTTCTCCCCTCTGCTT
>CALCCW010000187.1:0-5186 GCA_937900185.1 uncultured candidate division Zixibacteria bacterium
TTCTTGTGTTTTTTTTTTAATGATACGGCGACCACCGAGATCTACACTCTTTCCCTACACGACGCTCTTCCGATCTATGGGCTGTGAAATCAAACTGCTGAAAAACGGTCTTTCCCTTACTGCTCCCAAAAGAACAAAACCAATAAATATGACAACCTTTCCCTATCCCGGTTTTCCGACCGATTTACAAGCCTGTCTCATGGCAGTTACAACTCTTTCGTCGGGAACATCTTATATCAGAGAAACAGTATTTAATGACCGTTTCTCCCACACAATGGAAATGCGTCGTTTAGGGGCTGATATAACTATTTCATCCGATGAAGCTATTATAAACGGAGTAAAATCCCTCGATGGTGTAGCTGTTATGGCTTCAGATATCAGAGCCGGTGCCGGAATTATTCTCACCGCTTTGGCGGCAAAAGGACATTCGGAAGTAAACCGTATCTATCATGTTGACCGAGGATATTATAAAATTGAAGAAAAGTTATCCGCTCTCGGAGCCGATATTAAAAGAGTACAAAATTGATTGCTATGGAGCAGTAACAGCACAGATATAAACAAATAGTAGTCTTTATACGTTTTAAATATAGATATACAAATATAAGTAAGGAATTGATATTGATATGAAAAAAGCTGTCTTATTTTTGATAACTCTCTTGATAATGTTCACCTCAATTGTCTCGGCTCAAGAGACATACTTCGGCAAAAATAAAGTTCGTTATAAAGATTTTGACTGGAGTTATATCCAAACCAGACATTTTGATATTTATTTTTACGAAGATGCCTACGAGACAGCAAAATTCACTGCTACAGTTATGGAATCGGCATATGTAGAAATCTCAAAAGAACTCAACTATAAAATTCAAAAAACAATTCCGGTATTTGTCTATAATTCACACAATGATTTTCAACAGACAAATATCACACAGGGAATCCTCCCCGAAGGTGTCGGTGGTTTTACCGAAGCATTTAAAAACAGAATTGTTATCCCGTTTAGTGGTTCCTATGAAGAGTTCCGTCATGTGCTGCATCATGAGCTGACCCATGCTATTGTATACGATTTAATTTATGGACAATCATTTTCTTCACTAATTTCAAGAGGAAAACTTTTTAATGTTCCTCTCTGGTTTGCTGAAGGATTTGCTGAATATTCATCACGACATGGATGGGATTATTTTTCTGATATGTTTATTCGTGATGCAACTATAAATAATTATCTGACTCCTCCTGATTATTTGGGAGGTTTCTTGGCATACAAACAGGGACAGGCAATGATAAAATATATTGCCGAAACCTATGGTGAAGATAAACTGGGAGAGATACTTAAAAAAGGAAAAATCCTCTTAACGCTCAAAAAGGCAATCAAGGAAGTATTAGGTATTACACAAGAAAAATTATGGGAAGATTTTTCTAAAGAAATGAAACGTCGATACTGGCCTGAAATTGCTTTACGAAAAGAGGCAGTTGAATTTTCTACACAGCTGACCCATGCCCGTAAAGATGGGTCATACTTTAATGAAAAGCCGGAATTCCATCCCGATGGAACCAAAATAGCTATTTTTACCGATAAATCAGATTACACTGAAATTGTATTAATAGATGCGAAAAAAGGGTTTCAAATAAAAAAATTGGTCAAAGGACAACGTTCAGGAGATTTGGAATCACTTCATTCGTTCGTGTCAGGTATGTCTTTTTCTCCAGACGGAGATAAGATGGTATTTGTTGCAAAGTCAAACGGTGACCCTACTCTTATGTTTTATGATTTAGCAAAAGATAAAATTTATAAAAAGAAAAAATTCAATTTTTATAATATTCTTTCTCCAAGTTGGTCTCCCGATAATACAAAAATAGCTTTCTCCGCTTTGAAAGGAAATAGTAGAGATTTGTTTATCTATGAAATTGATTCCGAAAAAATAACACAAATTACTCATGACCGTTATGACGATAAAGAAGCAAGTTGGCTTCCCAATTCTCAAGAACTGATTTTTTCATCTGACCGCCCTCATTCAAAGTCAAAAACGCCTGAATGGGGGGAAAATCCTTATGTCATAGAGGGAGCATATCATCCGGGTGGATTTAGTTATGGATTCTACAATATTTTTAGAATTAATATCAATGAACAAGACAAAGTTACAGAACTTGATGTCGGGCAGGGAGAAAATAAATTTCCATCAGTTTCTCCAGATGGCTCTAAGGTCGCTTTTATTTCAAACCGTAATGGTATAGACAATATTTATGTCGCCTATTTAGATTCATCTGCTGTATATCCGATTACTGATATCCTCACCGGTGTTCGTTCTATATCCTGGTCACCAAACAGTAGAAAAATCGCATTCTCAGCTTTTAATAAAGGTGCTTTTGATATCTTTATCCTCGATAAACTAAAACCTCAGGGTAAAGATAATATCTTAGCAAATACTGCTTTTGTTGATGGAAAATATGATATTTTAAAAACACCTGAAGAACTTGCCGTAGCAGATGATTCGCTCACTGTCGACTCTACGAATGCTGATACAACACTGACAGATACTCTTTTTGCCGACACTACAAAAGGAAAAGAAGTTGATTCTTTGGTAACGACAGAAACAGGTGTGTATGACGGAGGTTTTGTTTTTGTCTCCGATAAAGATGAAAATAATTTTGATTCTCTTTTAATTGGGGTACCGGCTGATTCCGATAGACTACAAAATAGTAAACCGATGGAAGAACCAAAATCTTTTGATAAACGAGCAGGAGCGGATGAAAACGGAGAGTATGTAGTAAAAAAATATAAAACAAAATATACCCCGGATTTTATGCACGCAACACCTGCATACAACACTTTTTATGGATTCCAAGGTCAGGCATATTTTATATTAACTGATTATTTGGGAAACCATCAGTTTTATTTCGCCACCGATTTGGTGAATACTATTGACCAATCAAATTTCCAATTCTTATATTTTTATAATAAAAAACGAACAAGCTTAGGAGTTGGACTTTTTCATTCCAAAAATTTCTATTCATTCTTAAATAATATATTCTTTTCTGACCGTTTTTATGGCTTTCAAGGAATTGCCAGATACCCATTTTCAACTTTCAACAGAGTTGATTTATCGGTGTCCCAATATTTTATAGACCGACAATATAATTATTCCACACAAACAGCATTTGACACTTATGGTTCCACCTATGGGTTTAAACAAAATTCTAAAGTAACCGTCGGTGAACTTTCTTATATCGCTGATAATGTTGTATGGGGATTGACCGGTCCGGTTAACGGAAGACGAATGAAACTTACTCTGAGTAGCGGTATCAATCTGTTTGATTCTAAAGACATCGACTTTACATCAACAGAATTTGACTATCGTAAATATTGGCATATAAAAAACTCTTTTTCAATGGCTATAAGATTTTCTGGCGGTGCATCATTTGGAACTACTCCAAAACAATATTTCTTAGGAGGAACAACCAACTGGATTGGAAACAGAACGTATGATGCTCCCGTATACGATGTAAAAAATCTTTATTTCGCCGATGTTGTTACGCCACTCCGTGGTATACCTTACTATGATCTGTCCGGTGACAGGTATGGCTTAATCAATGCGGAATTCCGTTTTCCGCTTATTGATTATTTTGCTATGCGGTTCCCATTGCCTTTAGTGTTTTCAAGAATTCAGGGAGTTTTATTCTCTGATATAGGAGCCGCTTGGACAGGATCACATTTTAAAGGGGGTACTTCTGAGGGTGGAGCTGATAGATTACAAGACATTAAAGTAGGTTTTGGCACCGGGGTTCGGGTAAACTTAGGCTTCTTACTTCTCAGATATGACTTAGCATGGTCAACTGATATGAACTCCATCGCACCGCGAACAACTTCATATTTTTCTGCTGGTGCTGACTTCTAAATATTACAATACATATGCAATAAAAAAACCCGCTTTGGCGGGTTTTTTTAAATTCACACCTATCTGCGTTTTTTATGAGCAGAACAAAATTTACTTCTGCCGTCAGTAAAACGTTCACATCTTTTACCGTCTTTTGTTTTACCGGCACATCTTACTTTTTTCTTCGCAACTTTTTTCTTTGCGACTTTCTTTTTGGCAACTTTTTTCTTAGTTACTTTTTTCTTCGCAACTTTTTTCTTCGCAACTTTTTTCTTCGCAACTTTTTTCTTAGTTACTTTTTTCTTAGTTACTTTTTTCTTCGCAACTTTTCTTTTTGCGACTTTCTTTTTGGTTGTTTTTTTAGCTTTGCGCATTGAATGAAACTCCTTGATTGGGTTAACCCTCAGTCGGTAATGTCAATCGTCAAAACACCATAGAAAAAAATGTCAATTCTATAATTGCGCAAAAGTATAAAAAATTTGAGCATATAATAGTTGATAATCTTAGTAAAGATAACACCATTAGTATTATAAATAAAATTTATGAAGGAAATAATGCGTTAAAATTATCACATATTATTAGTGAACAGGATAATGGTATAGCTGATGCTTTTAATAAGGGAATACGCGCAGCTAAAGGAGAAATTATTGGTATTTTAAATAGTGATGATTATTATTTTAATGCACAGGTCTTTGAAAAAGTACTTAATGCATTTAATGATCAGGGTATATTGTTTACTCATGGTGATATTATGTTCATAGACAATGTCTATGGATCAAATATCAGGGAACCTCTGCTTTGTAATATTGCAGAGGCAATGCCTTATAACCATCCTACAATGTTTTTCAGAAAGCAGGTTTATGATAAATATGGTTTGTTTGATACTGCATATAAATATGCTATGGATTATGAATTTGTATGCAGACTCGAAAAGATGATTCATAACTTCAGAGATAGGGGCAAATATTTAACCGGCGAACCCATTTCTGTTCAATTGTCTGGTGGTGAATCCTGGCTGAATGAAGCCGGTGGTATTGAAGATGTAAAAAAAGCTGTTTCATTAGATGCAAAAATTCCAGGAGATTTTGTTTATGTCTTAGGACAAAATAGTAAAGAACTTGGAGGTTCTGAGTATTTTGGAATGATGGGTGAAAATTCAAGAGATGAAAAATTTATTGGAAATAATGTTCCAAAAGTTGATTTTGAAAGAAATAAAAAATTATATGAATCTTTTTCTAAAGCAGTAGATCAAGAAATTGTTGCTTCTGCACAAAGTGTTCATAGGGGTGGATTGGGAGTTGCTTTAGCAAAAACAGCAAT
>CALCCW010000188.1:0-3164 GCA_937900185.1 uncultured candidate division Zixibacteria bacterium
TCTTGCTATTTCTGATTTTGAATTTTTATTTCCACTTGCTATCATGAATAGAATACTTGCCCATGATATTGATACTGTTTTGTTACTGCCGTCTCTTTCATGGGTGTACCTTTCATCTACCATCGTCAAAGATGTTGCTGTTAATGGAGGAGATATTGCCGGGCTGGTACCGGTGGTGGTAAAAAAAGCTTTGAAGAAAAAGCTGAAAAAATAATCATAAAAATTTCTCACAACAATTTAAATATAAAGAAATAATAAGTATGTCTGAAGAAAAAAACAGAAACAATATAAGCTCCGAAACGGAGATTTCAATACCCCTTGCCGAGTTGATAAAAATACGACGTGAAAAAGTATTGGAACTGCAAAATAAAAATATCAACCCATATCCGTACAGCTACAAACGAACACATCAGATCAAAGATGCTCTCAAAGATTTTGATTCGCTTGCTGATGCTGAAACAGTAATTTCTTTTGCAGGTCGTATAATGCTCAAACGAAAAATGGGTAAAACATTTTTTGCCGACCTTCGTGATGCATCCGAACGGATTCAAATATATGTCAGAAAAGATAAAGTCGGTGATGAACAGTTTGATATTTTCAACACAACTGACTTAGGTGATATTGTCGGCGTTGAAGGATTCTTTTTCACAACCAAAACAGGTGAAAAAACTTTGAAAGTAACATCGTTTGAACTACTGACAAAATCGCTGCATCCGCTTCCTGATAAACATTCCGGTCTCACAGATACCGAACAGCGTTACCGCAGAAGATATGCCGACTTGATTGTAAATCCCGAAGTGCGTGAAGTGTTCCGCATGCGAACAAAAATAATTCAAATGGTACGGGACTATCTAAACAAACAGAATTTTCTGGAAGTTGAAACACCTATTTTGCAGCCGATGTACGGTGGCGGTAATGCTAAACCGTTTAAGACTTTTTATAACAAGCTCAATCGTGATATGTATATGCGGATTGCCGATGAACTGTATCTCAAACGTCTGATAGTAGGCGGGTTTGATAAAGTGTGGGAACTGTGTAAAGATTTTCGCAACGAAGGTATCGACCGTTTTCATAACCCTGAATTTAGTATGATTGAAATGTATTGGGCGTTTGCTGACTACAAAGATATGGCAAATCTTTTTGAAAATATGCTTCGTGATGTTGTTTTTGCGGTACACGGAAAATATGAAATCCCTTATGGAGATTATGAGATTAATTTCGAGCCAAAGTTCCGATGGGTGTCGATGCTTGACTCTGTCAAAGAAGAAACCGGCGTTGATTTTTCTGAACTCTCTTATGAAGATGCCAAAGCCAAGGCAAAAGAGTTTCATGTTGAGGATAACAGCCTGATAAACTGGGGTAAAGTAGTCGAAGCGATGTGGGAAGAAAAAGTCGAACCGACTCTTATTCAACCGACATTTATCACCGACTATCCGGTTGAAATTTCTCCGCTTGCCAAAAAACATCGTGAGAACCCTCGTTTGACCGAACGGTTTGAACTGTTTATCGCTAACTTTGAAATGGGTAACGCATTTTCAGAACTCAACGACCCTGTTGACCAGATGGAACGGTTTATTCAACAAGGGAAAGCGATGGAAGCAGGTGATGATGAAGCCCAGCCACTTGATGATGACTTTATTACCGCTCTCACCTACGGTATGCCTCCAACAGCCGGTCTTGGATTCGGTGTTGACAGACTTGTGTTGTTGCTGACTAATCAGCATACTCTCAGAGATGTTATCTTTTTCCCACAAATGAAAGAGATGGGTGACGGCTCTGTTCCGGTGTCTAAAATTCTGGCACAAATTATCGACGAAGAGTAGAGGGTTCTTGTATTGTAAAAAAATGTGTGGTCAGTCCGCTTCAGCGTGTTTCCTGACAACATTCTATTGATTACAAAAGAGAGACAGATATTACCTGCCTCTCTTTTGTATTGACAACATCATCTTTTTTTAACTATTACACTTGACATTAAGGATTATTATTCTGTATTTTAGTAGGTTAAGTATACAAAATATTTTTTTTCGGAGGTTTTATGAAAAAATATCTAATCTCAGCATTATTATTTATTTTACTCGCTTCATCAGCATGGTCTTTTGACGGCAACCGTAAAGGTTTTGTTTTAGGCGGCGGTTTAGGATTTGCTCCGACAGCTAAATGGGAAGTTGATGGTGCTTCTTTTATTTCTGAAAGTGCTTCAGGGTTTGGTCTCAATTTATTAATTGGGTATGCGTGGGATGCAAAAAATATGATAGTTTACGAAGGAAATGTTGTCGGATACAAACCGAGTCAATTAGACGTTCAACTAACACAAGGATTTAATGGTGCCGCATGGTATCACTACTTTGGTGAAACTGGTAAAAGTTTTTTCACAACAGTTGGATTAGGAATTTATATGTTTGAAGCTGATGGATACGATTCTAATGATGCAGGGGGGGGTGCTTTACTTGGAGTTGGGTATGAATTTTCACGCCACTGGCAAGCAGCAGCATATTTCTCAGGTGGAAAAACATCTGACCCAGTCTTTGACTATAAGCATAATAGTTTTAGTGTTCTTATCAGCGGTCTCGCATTTTAAGATATAAATATCTTATACTATAAAAAGAGGTAGTCATGTATCTACCTCTTTTTTTTATATTATCTATATTCCAAATGCAAATCTGAGTTTTAAAATCAACCAAGTTAGCTTTTATATCTTCTTTAAATGTTCCAACAATATCTATCCGGCAGGTCGGATATTCTTGTCCGACGAGATTTCAGCATGGACAGACAGGAATGTCTGCCCTACCAAAAAAATAATGCATTGTCAGGAATCCATTTCTGACAAAAAAGTATATATAGCACAAAAAAAGACAGGCAATACCTGTCTTTTTTTTAATCTTCTAAATTAGAAATGCTATTCAATTGTAATTTTTGTAGTCTTCCAATCAAATGATTCCAAAGCTAATACTCTCTCTTTTTCTACATCAGAAAGTGTTTCAAAGTCAATGAATACAATTCCACTTCCATCAATAGAAGGCAGCTTTGATTGTGTTGATTTTTCAAGAGTAGCCACCATCATTTTTGGATCAAGCTAGATCGGAAGAGCACACGTCTGAACTCCAGTCACACTGATATATCTCGTATGCCGTCTTCTGCTTGAAAAAAAAAAAAAAAAAAACAAA
>CALCCW010000189.1:0-4839 GCA_937900185.1 uncultured candidate division Zixibacteria bacterium
TTGATTATAGATATATTGTCATCGTGTCCTGTAGTAATTTCTAGATATGGTCGAGTATGTGATAATTTGACTTTATATTTTTTTTTTTTTTTCAAGCAGAAGACGGCATACGAGATATATCAGTGTGACTGGAGTTCAGACGTGTGCTCTTCCGATCTAATAGTTCCCGGGTTTGCTACAACTCTATCGGCCGCACAAGAAATATAGTATCCACCTGAAGCTGCCACAGATGCCATAGAAACGACAATAGGCTTGTCAGTCTCTTCACGAATACGGTTCATCGTATCATAAATTTCCTGTGAGATAGCGACTCCTCCACCGGGAGAATTTACATGCACCACAATGGCATGAATCGAGTTATCATCAGCCCATTTTTCTAACTGTTCAATAGTACGTCTGCCGGACGTTTCATTGATAGCACCAAAGACTTCTACAATGCCAATATTGCCGCCCATTCCTGAAATATTAAAATCAGAATCTCCATTCATAACACCAATAAATATTAAACCCATAAAACCAAATGCAATTAAAAATGATACAACGATTATAATTCCTATAATAACATCTCTTTTTTTAGCCATGATATATCCTATTAGTAAATTTTTAATTTCACACCGACACTAAGTCTGTTTGGGTTATCTATATTATTATTGGCACGAATACGGGCAATGGATGTCCGGTATTTACCGGCAATAGCAGAAAGAGTTTCTCCCCGTCGAACCTTATGAATAACGTATTTAACGTTAGTAGCAATTTTAAGTTTCTGTCCTGCATAGATTCTGCTTGAACGTCCTAGTCCATTCATTTTCCGAAGTGCCGAAGTTGTTGTACCATACTTACGGGCAATATCCCAAAGAGTATCCCCGGAACGAACTTTATATGTTTTTGTTTTCGATTTTACTTTAGCATTTGATTTATTTTTTTTAGATGATGTTTTAGCAAACGTTTTTGAAGATGATTCATTTCTTTGTTTTAACTTCTTGGCACTCGATGGTATTTTAATTTTTTGACCGACATATATTCGTGAACCGCGAACAATAGAGTTTTCTCGTCGAAGTGCTTCAACAGAAGTACCAAAGGCTCTGGCAATATCCCACATAGTATCACCGGAACGAACAGCATAAATAGAATTTTGAGATTTTCTATTGGAAGGTTTCTTACGAGACCGGCTGTAATTTCTATCAAGCGGAACCGGCACAATAAGTGTTTTACCTGCATAAATTTTTGAACGGCGGCTGAGGTTATTTGCTTCCAAAATTGCATACTGCGAAACGCCATATTTTGATGCTATCGTAGAGATAGCCTCACCTCGTCTGATTTTATGCTTTACCCAGCTTGTTTCTTTTGGCGACGGCATTTTATCATAGGATGCTAAGAATCTATCTTTTTTCCCGACCGGTAATTTGAGTTTATACCCTTTCACATTCGGAGGAGTGTACCGTCTGAGAAGTTCGGGATTCAAATATTGTAAATCTTTTAATGAACAGCCGACTTCTCTGGCAATAACTTTCAACTCAAGACATTTATTAATTGTAACTTCATCCCAAACAACTTCGGGTTCTTGTTCAACATCTGCAAAACCGTATTTTTCAGGATTTTTTGAAATAATAGCTGCTGCCATAATAAGCGGGACATAATCCATTGTTTCTCTTTTTAAACGCAGTTTCCAAAAATCTATAGTTTTTTGTTTTTTTATTGTGCGTCGCACCCTACCCGGTCCACCATTATATGCAGCCATTGCAAGGTCCCAGGCTCCAAACTGATCGTAAAGAAACTTGAGATATTTTGCCGCCGCTCTCGTTGATTTTTCAGGGTCTTTACGTTCATCATACCACCAAGAACGGTCTAAGCCGTACATTCTACCGGTAGAGGAAATAAACTGCCAAAGTCCCATTGCTCTTGCCCAAGAATATGCATGAGCATTATAGCCTGACTCTACAAGCGACAGATAAATCAAATCTTCGGGGACACCTTCTTCTCGTAAAATACGAACCATCATCGGAGTATATTTTTTTGAACGCCGCAGATATTTTGTAAAAGCTTCTTTTGCTACCGTTTGAAAATAGACAATAGATTTTTTTACGCGGTCATTCATCACAATCGGAATATCATAGGTTATTTTATCCTGCTCACTATCATAAACAACCAAAGTATCGGAGCTGATGCGGGAACTAATATCTCCGAAACGCTCGATAAGCACTGCCGATGAAACATCTTCGGTAAGATTTCCAAGCGATCTCAAAGTAATACGGTAATCAGCAATAACATTTTCAAGAATTTCTGTATACTTTACTGCTTCGGGAGTTAAAGATGAATCCGTTTCGACATCAAGATTTGCCATAATTTTTAAAGATTTTTCAAAATAATACTGAGCCTCTTCCCAAGCAGCTTCACGATTGGCAACAACACCCATAGCATGATATTCTTCAGCTAAATCAAACTGTCTCCAAAGGTCATCATCAACAGCAGATGCCGAGTCGTTGACATCTACAGAACCGTAAAAAACAGATTCGACTAAGTCACGAGTTGATTCGTTTTTATTTTCCGGGATTTCTGCTATAGCTTCACTTTTCGAAGTGTCAGCTGATTTTTCATTTGAGGATGCATGTAAAACAGCATTAAGAAATTCATTATTCTGAGCTTCATTTTTCTTCTTATTTTCCTCTGATGTTTGAGTATCACCTGAAGTTGTCTTAGATGGTTTTTCTTTTTCGGCGGTTGCATAGGTTCTTGGAGATGAAAGCGATTGTGAGCCGCCGCATCCTAATAGAAACAGAAACGACACACAAATGGTAAGTAATATTATTTTTTTCATAAAATCCTTTTTATAAAACATTTCTAAGCAGTTTTTTTGCTTTTCTTTTCTAACAATGATTTCATACTGCTTGAAAATTCCTTTTTTGCATTCTTAGTCTGAATAACTTGGTTTATTAAAAAAGTCAAAATTTTTCTTATGTGGGATGCACTCTCAAGACAAATTTCATCAGTTTCATCATGGATTCCTCCACTCAATTCACTATGAAGAACTCCTAAAGGATTCATACCATCAGGTCGTAATAAGTTTGGCAATAAATCTTTAACTAACTCTATTTTTTCTTGGGTCACTCTTGTTTCCTTCGTCTTTTCTAAAGCAGAAAGATACTTATCTTTGTTCTCTGGCTCTATCAAATCTTTAATTGACTCAAGAAGTTCGTCAATAATTTCTTCTGTAATTCTTCTGTAATAAGCAAAAGCACCAATTCCATATCCCTGAGATTCACAAACGAGCCCTTTTCTAAAAGTATTTGCTTTATTTCCCAAAGTTTTGGCAAGATTTTTATCAATTTTGATTTCCCATTCAGGATATTGACCAAGTTTTCGAATATATTTTAAATCTGGGCTTATGTGTAGATGAAATTCTCTATCAAAAGCCTCACAAGATTGACACCTATAAACAACACTAAATCTTCTATCTTCTGATTTGGTTCCACCAAATGTTCCAAGACATACATTATCTGTGTAATATTTAAAAGTTTGATCTATTTTACATTTTAAACATAACATGTTTATAGAAGGTTTTGGAAAATCTTCCATAAATCCTGGGATACTTTCTTCTAACTTTCTAAATAAAGGATATTCTTCTAAAAATTCTTTAATTGGTATCATTTTATCACATCTACTTTAATAACATTGTCTATTCTATATATATCGGTTTTTTCACTCTTTTACTTTATCCTTTTAAAGAGTGGTTACCCTTCGGCAAGTTCAGGGTGACTTATTATAACGTAATCAGATATACGCATTAAGAGCAGTTCCGTCAAGTATTTAAGTTTTCCGACTAAGTACTAAAGCGGCAATAAGTTCTGTGCTGTTATCATAAAAAGTCAGACCGTCCTGTTTGCGAAACCAGGTCATTTGACGCTTTGCGTACCGTCTGCTGTTTTGTTTTATCATAGCAACAGCCTCATCATAAGATATAGCTCCGTCAATATATTGCAGCAGTTCAGCATAACCTATCACACTTGATTTTTCTATTTTTTCTTTATACCCCAATGCGATCAAATCGTTTAATTCATTTAACAACCCGTCTGCAAGCATTTGGTCGACTCTCTTATTGATACGTTCGTATAACAATTCTCGATTGGGGGCTAAACAGTAATATGCAAATTTATATTTTGAATTACGATATTTTCCGGTTGTAACAAGTTCCGATTTTGTGTGTCCGGTCAGATAAAAGATTTCCAAGGCTCTGACAATGCGAAATTTATTGTTCGGGTGTATTTTTGCCGATTCAAGCGGGTCGATAGCCTCAAGTTTTCTATGCAAATATTCTGAGCCTTTTTCTTCAAGCTCGGCTTCTAATTTTTCCCGAATAGAGAAATCTTCCTGTTTAATCTCAACAACACCATCGGTTAAAGCCCTCAAATACAGTCCGGTACCTCCAACTATAAGCGGAATTTTCTGTCGTGATAGAATATCATCAATTTTTGATTCAGCATCATCAATAAAATTAAAAGCAGAATATCTCTCGCCCGGCTCAATAATACTTACCAAATGAAAGGGGCAAGAGTTTAATTCTTCGGAAGTAGGTTTAGCAGTACCGATATGCAAGTATTTTAGAATCTGTCTTGAGTCAGCAGAAATTATTTCAATTGGGTATGTTTTAGCAAGTAGATCGGAAGAGCACACGTCTGAACTCCAGTCACACTGATATATCTCGTATGCCGTCTTCTGCTTGAAAAAAAAAAAAAAAAGAGAGGAAAAAGAAGAAAAAAAAAGACAAAAGAAATAAAATGGTAAAGGGGCTGCTTGGTAGTCCAACTGTCAGCGCAGAGGGCGCTCGACAATTGTTATGGATGG
>CALCCW010000190.1:0-2759 GCA_937900185.1 uncultured candidate division Zixibacteria bacterium
TTTTTTTTTAATGATACGGCGACCACCGAGATCTACACTCTTTCCCTACACGACGCTCTTCCGATCTAAATGGATTATTTAAAGCACATGAAGGTTTTAATGTTGAGAATGAGCTATTGAATAAATTTGAAATATTACCCGGTGAAGGGTTTTTAGGGAATTTGAATGCATCGCTGGATTCGATTTTTATCTATGGGAAAAATAATATTGATGATGCCTTAAAAATATTTGATGAGCATAATCGGGCTTTATTTATTAAACTTTTTGGCGAAAGAGGGCTGCCGTCATTTTTGGCTGTGTGTCCTATATATAATCTTCATGGGTTGATAGGAGCTTCTTTCTTTTGTATGTTCACTGTTTCAGAAGATGAAAAAGGGGAGTGGCAGAAACTTCTCACACTGGCATCCGGTTTGTATTCAATTCGTTTGACTATCAATCAATTAAAAGAGCAAAGCAGAGAAGTTTCATCAGATACTGATACTGTTGCCTTGCAGCTTGGCAGAACAGTCAATCGGTTGAATAATCACCTTGCTGCTATTATCGGCAATGCGGAATTAATCGCTGTTCGAGAAGATTTGTCAGGTGATATAAAAAATTATTTTCAAGCTATTATAAATGAATCAGAACAAGCAGCTCAATTTCTACGAGATTCAATTGGAAAATTTGCCGACTCATCATCTGCAAATGCTCAACTTCCCATGGCATTAACTGTAAGTGAGATGATAAATGAATTGATACAGAAGTCATTTATATCAGACAATATCTACCAGTTTGGCGGGTCACCTCGTGAATTGAATCTTTCACTAAAAGAGACCGGTTCTATAGATTTATCGGATGAAAAATTCAGGTCACTTTTTGAGGCGGTTGTAAATAGATTCGCAGTAACTGTTGCTTTTGAAGATGTCATTACAGTCGCAGCCTATAAGTCGGATGAATATGTGTATCTTGATATTTCAAGCCATCATAAGAATTTCCCTCCAATTCAAAATGTTTCAGAAATTGGAGAGTATCAGATTCCTGCCCAAGCGATTGAAAACAGACCTGCCGACAGATTCTTGGAGTTTATTTCTGGAGAAAACTGTTACTATGCTTTCGATAAATTATCACAGATTCCGACATATTTATCATTCAAGTTCAAATTAGAAAAAAACAAATCACTCGACAACTCTTTTAATACTATGTCTGACAAATCTCCGAGAATTTTAGCAATTGATGATCAGACTGTCATTTTGGATTTAATTAAAGCTATGTGTCAAAATTTGGGCTACCAAGTTGATATTGCTGAATCCGGTGAAAGAGGTCTTGAAATGGCAGAAAATAAATCCTATGATTTGATTTTAACTGATTTAGCTATGCCGGGGATTTCAGGGATTGATGTTGCCCGTAAAATTAGAGTTCACAACCCCAATTTACCTATTATTCTGATAACCGGATGGGAGGTAAATCTTTCTGAGGAAGAGCTTACATTGGCAGGTATTTCAAAAGTGTTGTACAAACCATTCCGAATAGAACAACTTATCGAAATAATGCAGTCATATTTAAAATTCGGCAGTTTTTCAGCATAAATCCGGTAATTTATCTTTTTTTCTTTCCGATACTATTTATAACAAAAAATAAAAGGTGAATAATGGATAAAAGTACAATATTAGAACAAATTCGCACAAACAGTAATCTTCTCTCTTTACCGCAAGTACTCTCAGAAATTATTACAGAAACCGCTAAAGAAGATTTTTCTGCCGATAAACTTGGTGATATTATCTTAAAAGATCCGTCGCTGACCGGACGTATTCTTAAGATGTCCAACTCATCATTTTATAATCGTCTTTCAGAAATTAAATCTGTCCATCAAGCTATTGCTGTAATGGGTATGACAACGGTGAAATGTCTTGCTTTGTCGTCATCTATTTTTCATCCTGAAAAAATTGAAGCTGATACCGGTGTTGATGCTAAAAAATTCTTTGCATACATACTATCAGTTGCAACAGCATCCAAAAAAATTGCTATTGCCATAGAACAAAAATCTCCCGAAGAAGCTTTTGTCGCAGGACTGCTTCATGATGTTGGGCATATGTATTTAATGCATTATTATCCAAAAAAGGTTGTAGAAATTTTTAAACAAAGTAAAAGTGGAGTACAGATTAATATAGTTGAAAAAGAACTGCTTGGATTGGATCATTCTGAAATCTCAAGAGCAATTACCGAAGCATGGAAACTCCCAAGTGATATCATTGAAGCTGTAAGCGATCATCATGATACCGAAGTACTTACTGATAATATAACTAAAAATATTGTAAAATTAGCTATTCTTCTCACTAAGGATAATTTTTCTGGATATGAAATTTCGATTGATGAACGACTATCAGGAATTTCAAAATTGTCTGATATCTTAAAATTGAAAGATGAACAAATTGATAAAATTACGAGTTCTCTCTTAACTGATACTTTAACATTTGCCGAATATCTAAGTGTTGATATTGGTAATTTTGAAGAAATGCTGTCAGCAGCAAATAAAGAAATTTGGAAATCATATCTTTGTATTGAAAATCTGTTTAAAGAACGACAGGAACTTACTAAAAATTTACTTGATGAGGAGCGTAACAGAGGGGCAATTGAATCGAAAAATATAGCGATGGCAACTTTGTCGCATTATCTGAATAATTCTGTAATGGCGATTTTTGGAAGAACTCAATTAGTTCGCATGCAGCTAGAAAAGAATCAAGAAGATGTTGTTTGTGATAAGCTGCCGGAAATGATAGACA
>CALCCW010000191.1:0-5423 GCA_937900185.1 uncultured candidate division Zixibacteria bacterium
ATATCTCGGCAACACGCCCACCCATGAGCATTGCTAATACCGATTCAAGATATTCCTTAGAATGAGTATGCCGTTCATCCACCGGAAGTGAATGAGTAACACCAAGTGACATGCCACGCGGTATGATAGTTACTTTGTGAATAGGGTCAGCTTTTGGCAAAAATTTAGAGACAAGTGTATGTCCTGCCTCGTGATAGGCAATGACTTTTTTCTCATCTTCGGCTATTACCATAGATTTTCTTACAGTACCCATCATAACTTTATCTTTTGCTTCTTCAAAATCTTCCATAAAAACAGCATCTTTATCATTGCGAGAGGCAAGCAGAGCAGCTTCGTTGACCATGTTTGCTAAATCAGCACCTGACATTCCGGGAGTTCCTCGTGCAAGAGTATTTAAATCAACATCTCCTGCAATCTTTACTTTGCGGACATGAACTTTTAAAATACCTTCACGACCATTCAAGTCAGGGTTACTGACCACAATTTGTCGATCAAAACGCCCCGGTCGCAATAATGCAGGGTCTAATACATCAGGACGGTTGGTTGCTGCAATAAGAATAACACCTTCATTTGATTCAAATCCATCCATCTCAACAAGTAACTGATTAAGTGTTTGTTCGCGTTCGTCATGTCCGCCGCCTAAACCGGCACCACGCTGTCGACCGACAGCGTCAATTTCGTCAATAAAGATAATACAGGGAGCGTCTTTCTTACCCTGTTCAAATAAATCCCTGACACGCGAAGCACCAACCCCAACAAACATTTCAACAAAATCAGAACCGGACATAGAGAAAAATGGAACGCTTGCTTCACCGGCAATAGCTCGGGCAAGTAGTGTTTTACCTGTCCCCGGAGGACCAAGCAGTAAAGCACCTTTTGGAATTTTTCCGCCAAGTTTTTGAAATTTTTCCGGTTCTTTGAGAAATTCTATTATTTCCTGCAGTTCTTCTTTGGCTTCAACAGCACCGGCAACATCTGCAAAAGTTACTTTCGGACGATCATCGGAGAGAAGTTTTGCTTTGCTTTTACCAAAGTTAAAGAGACTTTTGGCACCACCACCGCCGCCCTGCATCTGACGAATAAAAAAGAGCCAGATTAAGATTAAAATAATCCAAGGTGCCGCAGCAGCCAGATAGGTGAACATATTTGTACTTTGATCTTTGGCAACAATTTTTACACCGGCAGTTTCTAATTTGGAAACAAGAATGTAGTTAAAATCAGGAAACGGCATTCGAGTTGCAAATTTAGTGTACGATGCTCCGCTTTTGGAAGACTCAAACTGTTTTGCTTCTTTTAAAACACCGGTAATGTTCCTGTCTTCAAAAGTAACTTCAACAATATTGCTGTTTTCCAGTTCGGATGTAAATTCAGAATACGTTATATCGACATAATCTTTATTTAAGTCGTCAAATAAAGAATAGGCGATAAACATAATGGCAAAAAGACCAAGCCACATAATTGTAGTTTTTCCAGGACCTTTAAATCCTGAAAAATCTTTATTATCACCTTTATTATTTTTTTTATTTTTATTGTTCAAATCAGTCACACAAACTCCACATAATTTTAATATTTCAATTCAACTTAACAATTATACAACACTTACGAAAATATATTCAGGAAATGGTCAACTTTATTTTATTTGTCAATTAATTTCCCTATAAATGGCAAATTACGGTATTTTTGAGTATTATCCAACCCAAAACCGATAATAAATTCATTTCCTAAGGTAAATCCTTTATATTTTATATCAAGCTTTACTTGATGGCTTCTTGGTTTATCAATAAGTGTAACAAACTCTATAGAGGCAGGTTCCATTTTATGGAATTCTTTTAAGATAGTTTCTGCAGTTCTGCCGGAATCAACCACTCCCTCAACAATAAGAATATGTCTGTTTTTTAAAGGAATAGGAACAGCAGAGATAAAGTCAATTTTTTTTCCCTGTTTCTCTCCACTTTTATATGATGATGCTGAGACGAACTCAATTTCCAAAGGAGATTTTATCGTCCGAACAAGATCAGACATAAATATAAAACAACCTTTTAGCACACCAATCACAAGCGGATTTTTAGCTTTATAATCCTTAGATATTTCGCTGCCCAATTCAGAAATTCGTTTTGAGATAACTTTATTTTCAAGGAGCAGTTCAAAAGATTTTTTTTCTGTACTATTTTCTCTGTTTACATTCAATTTCTAAAACCTCAACAGTATTTTTGTCAACTTTAACCCTGTCGTCAATTTGGTGTCCGATAATCCATATAACTCTATTTTGGTCAGCCAAAACAGGGACTTCATCACGGAACAAGCAATGTATCTTTTTATCTGTAAGATAGTTACCTATTTTCTTTGTTCCCTGCATTCCAAAAGGGCGGAAACGGTCGCCATCTTCAATAGAACGAATATACAACGGCTTATTAATTTTAGCCAAATCAAAACGCCCAATCATACCGTTTTTATTGTTTCTCAAAGATGCAGCAATTTTTGTCCGCACTCGACTTTCAACAATATAGTTTAATTTTTTCAGATAGCAAGAATCGGATAAAGAGAGTTTTTGTTTAAATGTAAGTCTTTTTCGAGGAGACAATATTACCAGTTCATCGGAAATATGCATCTCTAATTTTTGGGGAATAGACAATGCTTTTTTATTTAAAAGAATCGCATTGATAAGCCTATCGACGGTTGCTTTGTTTGGAAATACATTATTCTGCGATAGAACGGCTATACATTGACGTAAAATTCGTCTTTGTACCCATTGGTCACACTGTAAAAATAAATTTTTTTTTAGCAAAATTTTATATCCGACAGACACCGATACTATTTTTTTTATTTTTTTTTGGACTATTGAATCAAGAAACAATTCTTCCTCTGAAATTGTTTCGGATAGATTTAAAATAGCCCTTTCGACAGATTGATTCAAATTTGTTTTTAAAAGAGGAATGAGTGTATTGCGAATATAATTTCTTTTATATACTGATTCATAATTAGATTTATCTTCGCAATATTTTAGTTTTTGGAAGTCTATATACGAAAGTATTTCATCTTTTGAAATTTCAAGCAGCGGTCTGATAAACATATCACGTTTTGATGGAATCCCTTTGAGTCCGGTTTTGCCGGTACCTCGAAAAATACGAAAAAGTATTGTTTCAACTTGGTCATTTTGGTGATGCCCTAAAGCAACTTTAGTATACGCATATTCATTTGCAAGTGTTTCAAAAAGTTGATAACGGAATTCACGGGCGGTTTCTTCTATACCTTTTTTATTTTTTTTCGCAAGAGCAGCTATATCAACAGATGCAAGATGCAACTCTATATCTAAAGAATCGCAGAGTTTTTGACAAAAGATTTCCTCTTTTATTGCTTCATTTTTTCGCAGTTGATGATTGAGATATACTGCTGACACACTCAGATTCATTTTTTTGCGAAGTCTTGATAAGAGATGAAGCAAAGCGACAGAGTCTGCCCCACCCGATAAAGCAACTAAGATAGAATCATTTTGGGTTATAAGAAAATTCTTCTCATAAAATTTAATAAATTTCGGCAATAAGTCCATAAAAGAACATACCAAAACAATATAGAAAAATCGACAATAATCTATAGAATTATGTGAAAGATTTTGATATACTTTCCATACTGTCTTGATGACCAATCAAAACGATAATATCATCAGTATCTAAAATAACATTAGGTCCGGGAGCAATAATCATCTCCTGTTGTTGTTTTTTGATACCAATAATTGTGACGCCAAAATCTTGTTTTAAGTTTGAGTCTTTCAAACTTTTTCCGGACAAAGACGATTCATCTGGGATTCTCATTTCTTCTATCGTCAGTCCGCTTTCTCCTAAAGAAGTAGAATGCATGAAGTCAACAACATTTGGTCTGAGACTTGCCATCGCCATTCTAATTCCTCCTAAGACATGCGGAGTTACAACATGGTCGGCACCGGCTCTTTTGAGTTTTATTATACCTTCTTCATAATCCGCTCTTCCGATTATATGTAAATTTTTATTCATAAATCTGGCGGTTAATGTAAGGTAAACGTTTTGGGCTTCATCGGGAAGAGTTGAGATAAGAGTATTGGCAGATTCTATTCCTGCTTTTCGTAAAACTTCGTCTTCGGTCGCCTCGCCTTGAATAAATAGAATAGAGTCTTTGTATAGCTCCGGAATAGAGTCGATATCTTTTTCAATTACAACAAATGGAACATTTTTTTTTTGAAATTCTATAGCAACTTGTCTGCCGACACGACCGTAACCTGCAATAATATAATGGTTTGTCATTTTCGATATCTTCCTTTCCATTTTTTTTCTCCCATAAATTTCATTAAACTGACCCTCCATGACAAGCTGTCCTAAAACAGTCACTACAAACCCGGTAAACATAACTCCAAAAAGAATGAGGAATATGACAAATATTTTACCCGCAAAATGCAACGGTGCTACCTCGCCAAAACCAACAGTAGAAAGAGTAATAATTGTCATATAAAGAGCATCAAGGGGATTGAGATTTTCAATTATCATAAACCCAACCATCCCAATAACAATAATTAAGGACAGCCCGACAAAAGCAAGCAGGAGTTTTTGGGTAGAAGTCATATGTCCATTAAGTTTATTTGTTTTCATATGTAAGTAATTTATGTGTAAATATATTTTTATCTACAAAAACTTTCTATTTTGATTTTTTGAGTTGAGTTTTAGTTGACCATACAGATGAAATTATGTACTAACATAATTAACATGATACAGCAAAGACAAAAACCCAATAGAAGAGCAAATTTCTTCATTTATCATTTACCGGTTATTTTATATGCTGCCGCTATAATAGTTCTGTCATCCTTGTCTCATTTAAAGACTCCTGAGATACGATTTTTAGCTTTTGATAAAATTGCTCATTTTTTTGAGTACGCTATTTTTGCTTTTTTGGCAGTACGCTCATTTTTACATATTTCTGTAAAAATATCTGAGGAAAAAGCCTTCCTCTTTACATCGTTATTTATTGTCATATTTGCGATATTTGATGAATATTTTGTGCAAACTCTTTCACATCGGAACTCTTCTGTATACGATTTACTGTCTGATGTGGGTGGTGCTTTTTTATTATTGACTGTTCTCAGAATTTTTAACAAAAAAAAAGGTAAAAAGAAATAGATTTTGCAAACGCAAAGTTTGGAAAACCCTTTAACAGCTTGACATTTTAGCATCTTTATCTATATTAGTAACGGTTTATGACAGTTCTTGCTAATTCCTTTTTTCAAGAGTCTGTTTTTTAAAATATTGGTCATACCAATTTGGTATGAAGATCGGAAGAGCACACGTCTGAACTCCAGTCACACTGATATATCTCGTATGCCGTCTTCTGCTTGAAAAAAAAAATATTAATAATTTATCTAAAGATCGGAAGAGCACACTGTCTTTTTATTATCACACTTC
>CALCCW010000192.1:0-22804 GCA_937900185.1 uncultured candidate division Zixibacteria bacterium
ATTATGTTTTTATTTTTTTTTTTTTTTCAAGCAGAAGACGGCATACGAGATATATCAGTGTGACTGGAGTTCAGACGTGTGCTCTTCCGATCTACTCATCATTTTTTATGAGAAAATAATATGAATATAGAACACCAATAATTATAAGTATATCAAGGAAAAAATAAGTTACAATTGGTTTTACAAGTAAACTAAAATCTTTACCTGTCTTTGAATTTAACTCAACATCTTTCAACTGTTTTTTATTATTAGTAATTATAAAATAAGCTATAATTGTTGGACTAACAAGAAAAACGGAAATTATAATCAAAAATAGACTGATTTCACTTGATAGTCCAATTATGTTAATCATCAACATATAAAAGCCATAAAAAGATAAACAGATTGAAATTATTGGTAATATTTTCTTTATCATAGTATCCAAAATTAGTGGTTTTTTAAACAAACCTCAGGGGTACGCCATCCATCTTTTTAAGTGAAACAATTTAAATATAAAAATAGCTTTGTTAAACGGTATAATCAATCACTTTCTCTACAAACCCTCACTACTTCCTTATCACATCCTTTCCTATGAATAACTTAATTATGAAAGAGAAAATTCTATTCACAATCCCCAATCAAGTTGAGGATGGTGTCTGAGAATATTAACGAAAATGGGTTAAGCCATTTTTAAAGACAAAGCCATCTCACCCTAACCGAATGTTGGAGAATTACTTAAATCGAAAAATTCGACAAAATTAGAAGTTTTAGGTTCCCTTTATATGCGAAACGAACCCATTTATAAAACAACAATGTTAGATTCCAAGTTTGGAATGACATTGGGAAAGTACGAGATGACATTAGGGGTGTGTTTATTTTCATGGCGAAAGGACTGGACTCCGTGGCAAGCACGGAAAGGAGTTTTAAAAAACGATATTTCACAAAACGAACCCATTTTGCTGTAACACTATTATGACAATAGGATTACAAAGAAAAGTTATTTTATGAAATGTGGAGAACTTATTAGGGCATACTTGATACCAATAAAGCTGTTACCGATTCATTTCATCAATTAAACGCAGACCAACAAGAGTCAAAGATGGTTCTATAAAAGAAATATGTTTGGAAAATTTTTCAATACCTTTGGCAAGTCCGCCGGTTGCAACTACAGTACAGTTTTTAAAACCGGTTTCTTCTATAATTTTTTCAATAATAAAATCAACTTGTCCGACAGTACCATAAAACAAACCCGATTTCAATGCTCCCGCAGTAGATTTTCCAACCACCGAATCAGGAGGTTCTATGCGAACTTCAAAAAGACGTGATGCTTTTTTAGCAAGTTGAGCAAGCGAGGTTTCAGGTCCCGGAATAATCACCCCACCAATATAAGCACCTTCGGCATTCACAATATCAAATGTTGTTGCAGTACCGAAATCGACAACAATCAACGGACCGGAAAATTTTTGAAACCCTGCAACAGCATTGGCAATACGATCAGCACCTACTTGTTCAGGCTGATCAATCTCTATTGAGATTGGAAGGTCTAAACGATATGATACAACAGTCGGGATACATCCAAGATATGATTTGGCTACATTTTCAAATGTTGTTGTCAAGGGCGGCACCACTGAACAGATTATTGTTGATTCAATCTCTTCGTTTTGGCAATGCATATTCAACAGCCATTGCGAAATGAGCAGTCCGGCTTCATCGGCAGTAAAATTGTCTCTTGAGGCAAGCCGGAAAAAATCTTTTAATCGTTCACCGTCAAACAGTCCGATGACAATATTTGTATTGCCTATATCAATAGCGAGTAACATAGTGAGAATATGTGAAGAAATATCATAAAGGTCAACGAGATAATAAAATCAAAAATACATACAAAAAAGAGCGGACAGTAATCCGCTCTTTTACAAACTAAACAGGAGCATGCTTTCCGTCTAAGCGAGGTAACTTTAAAAATTTATTGTCGGGTTTCTCGATTTTAAAATCTGACGATTTCGAAATCAACGGAACGCCCCTACTTAGACTCTTTTACAACTGCTTCCGACTTTTCTTCTGTTACTGTTTCCACAGAATCATCTTTTACCATGCCGAGTGCAATTTTTACTTTACCCATGATTTCATCGGCGATTTCGGGAGCGTCTTCTAAAAATTGTTTAGATTTTTCACGACCCTGCCCTAACCGTTCAGAACCATAGGAGAACCATGAACCGGATTTATCAACAATACCGCAATCGACCGCTTTGTCTAAAAGTTCACCGGTAAGTGAAACACCTTTGCCGTAGATAATATCAAACTCAGCTTCTCTAAACGGCGGAGCAACTTTGTTTTTGACTACCCGAATACGGGTACGATTACCGATAGGTTCGTTGTTATCTTTGATAGTGGCGATACGACGGATATCCATACGAATCGATGCGTAGAACTTGAGTGCATTGCCACCCGTTGTTGTTTCAGGGTTTCCAAACATGACACCAATTTTCATACGAATCTGATTAATAAATACAAGTGATGTTTTTGATTTGGAAATAATAGCTGTTAATTTTCTGAGTGCCTGCGACATCAAGCGAGCCTGCAGACCCATGTGAGAATCACCCATGTCTCCCTCGATTTCGGCTTTTGGAGTCAAAGCGGCAACAGAATCGACCACAATAATATCAATAGCACCGGAACGAATCAAAGTTTCGCAAATTTCAAGTGCCTGTTCACCTGTATCCGGCTGAGAAACAAGTAAGTTATCGGTATCAACGCCCAAAGCTCTGGCATAGACCGCATCAAGAGCATGCTCAGCATCGATAAATGCTGCTGTTCCGCCTGCTTTTTGAGCTTCGGCGATAAAATGAAGTGCCATTGTTGTTTTGCCTGATGATTCCGGTCCGTAAATTTCTGAAACCCGTCCGCGTGGAATTCCGCCTAATCCTAAGGCATAATCAAGCCCAAGTGAACCGGTTGGAATATATTCAATCTCTAATACCGTATTGTCACCTAGACGCATGATTGAGCCTTTACCAAAAGAGCGTTCAATCTGTGTAAGAGCTGCATCGAGTGCTTTCTGACGGTCGGGACCTGTTGTAACTGCCATATTCGCTGTACCTTTCTTTATATTTAATTTCTTTTTTGTCATATATCATCCAATTTAAGAAGTTTTATTGTATTAATATATCACATTTTACGTGTAAATAAAATAGTTAATTGGACTGACAGGGTGTGTCATTGTTTTTTTAGAAGAAAAAATAAATATTACCGTGTAAGAAACCGATTTTAGACAATAATACTATAAAGAATGGGTGTTTGACAAATAAATGAAGGTTTTGGTATACCTGAACCTAAAAAGGGTGTTTCACGAAACACCCCTACAAACCTACAATTGGACAGAACAAAGAGGCTGTGTCACAATACAAATTGTCTCCATGTTATGTCTGTTCCTGAAGCCACGAAGTGGGTTTGTGAACTGACATTGCCTATTGCGACACAGCCTCAAAGCGATGTCACTACAAATTAAGTTCTATCTATCCAAAAAATCTTCACCGGGACGTTCACCATTTTTGTTTTCATCAATAGCAACCGGTATTTCATAAAACTCAACTCTGAAAATAACTTTTCCGGTAATAACAACATGGTGAAATCTTTCGGAAAAAATTACAATAGGATTATTTGGGTCGGCATCCAAAATATTATCAGGGTCATCTTCCCAAACAAACTGCAAAGTTCCTTCTTCAACAACAACCAATCCATATTTTCCTTTTGGAGCAAGATGATTTTTCAATATTCCTTTTACAACCGTCTCTTCATTCATACTTGGAGTAGAGCCGACTTTATTGGCACTTTCCGGTAATGTTTCGTTTTGATAATTCATAATCTCTCCTATTTTTAAAACCGTCATTTTTATAATAGTTTATCTATTTCATTTTAAACAACTAACCTTACTATAATATAGCAGAATAAAACGAAATTGTACTATACTTAAGTCAATAAAACCACAATTTAATATAGAAAATAGAGCTATTAACTCTCTGTATAAAAGAAGATAGTTACAATCCACTTAATATAATAAATTATCATCGTGAATGTCTTATAAAACAACTGTATTGGTTTCAAAAACAGATAAAAGTAGAAAAAATAAACTCATTTCTGTGCTACAATATGCATATTTTAATATACATGAAATCACCCGCTTTAAAACGACGCAAAGACAGTACGTTAAGCTGTTGTACAACAAGGAATAACAGTTCGTTCTACAGTGATATAATCCATTGTTTTTTGGGAACAGTTATTGCTTTATTTTTAAGCAGAAAACTGAAACTAATTGTTAATTATGAGGACATTTTTAATGACCAAAAAGTTTTTAATGCTCATTTGCGTGCTGTTTTTATCAACATCTGCGTTTGCGGTTCCAAATCTACAGTTGTATATTCCGGGCGGAACATTTGACAATACAACTGAGACATGGATTGCACCATCAGCCGGCACTTTTGAAGTCTGGGTTCTTGCCGGAAACATTTCCGCTACAGAATCAATTTATGATATTGGTTTGGTAGCTTCATTTGGCAACAGTAATAATGCTCCAACCGGAGACCTTACCATTACCTCACTTGATAATGGTTCTGTTAATTCTTACTCAAATACTGACTTTACATGGGGAACTCCTCCAATAGATAGTCCATTACCGGGGCATGGAATTTTTCCCGCTTGGTATATTGATCAGTTAGTCACATCTCAAACCAGCACTGATGCTGCTGATTGGGAAGATGTCTATGATATGCCTACTATGGGTGGTCCGACAACCGGACAAATATTCAGATTCTCTATCGTTTCAACATCTGATTATGTACATTTTGATGCATACGGTTACAACGATAAAGACCGTCGGATTTTTGCACCATTTTCACATGATGCCGAATCGGGCAAAACTCCTCCGGGCGTACCGGAACCAGCAACAATGCTTTTATTTGGTTTAGGTATGGCAGGTGCCGGAATCTCCAAAAAATTCCGTTCAAAAAAATAAGCATTCATTTTTTTATGGATTGTTAATTTTTAAGGGTAAAAAATACAAATCTACACTGCACTATTACACCAAAACCCCATTCCAAATTTGGAGGCTGTGTCGCAATACATAATGTTGGTTCACAAACCCGCTTTTCTCAAGTAGGCGGCAGGTGAGGGCATCTGACGACCACTGAATTATAAAGTCAATATCACTATAGCTCCATCTGCAGAACCAAATTCAATAGAAATAATATTTCCGTTAACATGCAAAAAATCACCTGAGAAAGAGTTACCTTCGAGTGAATATACAAGCACGCGAGTGTTAACACCGTCAAAGTTAGATTGGATTTCCATATTATCAGCTAATAAGTCAGCAGTAACGTTACCTTCGATAACAACTAAAACGGCACCCATCTCTTTATCTACATTGAGTATTCCATTGCTGTTAGTGACTGTAGCGTTTATTGGTGTAAGCATTGCAAAAGGAAGAGCATCACCAACGACGACACGAATCAAGTATACTAAATCAGCAACTGATAAAGATAGACCATCAGCGTTAACGTCAGAAGCGGCAATTTGACCTTCTGAGTTTACTGTGAATACGCCAATACCATAGATGAAATAGTTACTGTATAAAACAGCATCAGCAATTTCATTAGGTACGGAGTTTAAGTTGATATCACCACGAGTATCGATAGAATCGGCACAAGCAATAAAGACACAACCGTTGTTGAAAGAGATATCGCGAATTGGTTGTTTAACTGGATCTGTGAAACAATCAACATCTTGAGCACCAAAGTAGGTAGGATATCCATAATCAAAATTTTGGATTTCATTACCGTTTGGTGGAAACAATGTTTCGTCACCATCAAAAACAATTTCAGAAATATGTAATTTGTCACCAGTCCAGTTAGAAAGGGCATTATCACCACAATCCATCCAGAAGAAACGAATAGGAATTTCCTGACATTCAAATGTACGGTCGTTTGTTACTAAGAAATCTAAAACGGTTAATTCAGTTACGCCACCGTTTGACGGGTGATAAGGACCATTAGATGTTTCAGCAATAGCAACTAAACGTAATAAGCCTGAAGGACATGAATTTCCGCAGTTACCATCAGCACCATAACGATATGTGAAATATTCCCAATAATTATCTGTAAGGTCAGCACCCGGGACAGCTGATTGGAAGCTTAAAGCAGAGTTATCATAAGCGATTAATAAATCATAACCACCAATTTGGTTACCTGTAACTAAATTAACAGGTACGGATACATGTCCTCCCTGAAATACAAAATTACCTGATTGATCACCAACAGATGGGATTTCAACCTGATATAAAGAACCATCATGTACTAAAAGATTAAACTTACATGTTGAAGAAGCATTACCATCAGTAGCTTCAACTACGATTGTCTGAGATTCTAAACCTGCCATCGCATTTATTGTCAATAACCCGGTCACAGAATCTATAGCAGCAGGACCGGAAACAACATAAAAATAAATTCCATCACAGTCATCTCTTGCTCTAACATAAAAATTAGTTTCTTTGCCAGATCTCACGTTAAGCGGTGCTTCAGAACAGTCAATACTTGGGGCTTCGTTAGTGAAATTCAAGTTTACCGTAGAGACAAATTTATTCTCTTTAGAAGAAGCAGTAATTGTTACCACAACTAGATTGTCAACATCGGCAAGAGTTGGAGCATATGTCCAAAAACCGTTTGTATCAATGGTCCCTATATCAGAAGACCAGACTATTGAATCTGCCAAGGAGTCGAAATCTGTATTAAAATCATAGGAAATAACATCACAATGACTACCGGTCAGTGTAAATGTGTTAGTCGTCTCCGATTTATTTATTCCATTGGTATCACAGCCGAATAAAAGTAAAAAAACAAATGTTATTATGTAACACGTAAATATTTTTAGTTTCATCTTTAGTAGCTCCCCAAAGAGTCAAGCAGTACTGTTTATGTATTATAGTTAGTTTAATATACAATAAAATCGATTATTGGCAAGCGTCAAAATTATTTATGGGGTAAATAAGAGGTTTTTCAACAAACCCTTTTGCATGTAGTTTATTTATTCTGAAAAGAGCTTTAGGCTCATTTCAGACAGGGGAATGTCCTGTCGCTACAAATATTTACTCAAGGTTAAATTCACTCTTTATTTATAATTTTTTCAAAAAGAGATTGATAATTATCTTATTTCATCGTACTTATTATATATAAGAATTATTCTGTAACTTCCAATAAGAAAGCGACGATTTCATAAGTGAAATACGCTAATTTTGTACATCTGCATACCCATAGTCAATATTCACTTTTGGATGGAGCCTGCCGTTTAGATGCTGTTATTCAAAAAGCAATAGACTTAAAAATGCCTGCCCTTGCAATAACCGACCATGGTAATATGTTTGGTGCTATTGAGTTTTATAAAAAAGCCAAAAAAGCGGGCATCAAACCGATTATCGGATGTGAAACGTATGTTGCCGGAGGCTCCCGTTTTGATAAAAAACCATCAAGGGAACATCCCGACGGTGGCTATCACATGGTACTGCTTGCTAAAAATGAAATCGGCTATAAAAATTTAATCAAACTGACCTCATCTGCCTTTTTAGAAGGGTTCTATCACCGTCCCCGTATTGATAAAGAGATTTTAAAAGAATATGCCGAGGGAATAATTGCAACTTCTGCATGTTTAAAAGGTGAAGTTAACTGGAATCTGATGCATGGCAATACCGATAGGGCTGTTGCGGTTGCCAGAGAACTGCAGGATATATTTGGTGAGGGAAATTTCTTTTTAGAAATTCAAAATCATGGTATAGATAAAGAGATTAATAATATACCCAAAATAGATGCTATTTCACGTGAAACCGGAATCCCTATGGTTGTCACGAATGACTGCCATTATCTTCGTCAGGAGGATGCGGATGCCCATGATGCCTTGATTTGTATACAGACCGGTAAAAATGTTGAAGACGAAAAACGGATGAAATACAATACCGACCAGATTTATTTCAAATCAGCCGATGAGATGGAAAGTCTTTTTGGTGACTTCAAACCTGCGATGGAGAACACAGTTCATATTGCCGAATCATGCAATCTTGAAATAGAGCTTGGAAATTTAAAACTCCCCAAATTCCCCATACCTAAACCGTTTGTTGAACCCGATATATATTTGAAACATCTTTGCGAAGAAGGCTGCGAACGTCTTTACGGCGGAATTGATGATATAGTACGAAAGCGATTAGACTATGAATTAGGCGTTATCAAAAAAATGGGTTACGCCGGATATTTTCTTATTGTTAAAGATTTTATAGATTATTCCCGCTCTATTGGTGTTCGGGTTGGTCCCGGTCGTGGTTCTGCTGCCGGTTCTTTGGTTTCGTATGCTTTAAAAATTACAACTATCGACCCGATAAAGTTTGAATTACTGTTTGAGCGGTTTTTGAATCCTGAACGTATTTCAATGCCTGATATTGATATTGATTTTGCCGACCGGGGTCGAGAAAAAATTATTCACTATGTGGTAGAAAAATATGGCAAAGATAATGTCTGCCAAATTATTACTTTTGGAACTATGGCGGCACGCGGTGTTATTCGTGATGTCGGACGGGTGTTGAGTATTCCGTATGCTGAAGTTGACAAAATTGCCAAAATGGTTCCTGAAGGTCCCGGAGTTACTCTTGATGAAGCTTTAAAAAAAGTACCGGAATTAAAAAAACTGACACAAACCGATAAGCGTATTGAGCGTCTTTTAAATTATTCGCTGACCCTTGAAGGTCTGGCACGTCATTGTTCTACTCATGCTGCCGGTGTAGTAATTGCACCCTCGGCACTCACTGACTACGTCCCTCTATTTAAAGGTTCAAAAGACGAAATAACAACTCAGTATGATATGAAGATGGTTGAAGAAATCGGTCTGTTGAAGATGGATTTCTTGGGACTTCGTACTTTAACTGTTATTGACGATACTCTGAAGTTTATTAAAGAGACTCATCCCGATGTTGAGATTGATATAGATAATGTTCCGCTTGAAGATACTAAGATTTATAAAATTTTTGCCAGAGGCGATACAACCGGTATTTTCCAGTTTGAATCTCCCGGTATGCGGGACTATCTTCGTAAATTAGGTCCTGAAAATTTTACCGATATTACCGCAATGAATGCACTCTACCGCCCGGGTCCTTTAGATTCGGGTATGATTGATTTATATATCGAACGAAAAAAAGGGGCAGCATCAATAAAGTTTGACCATCCGATTTTAGAAAAAATATTAAGCAGTACCTACGGCATTATTGTTTTTCAAGAACAGGTTTTGCATATTGCCAACTATTTGGCGGGGTATTCATTAGGCAAAGCTGATTTCTTGAGAAAAGCAATGGGGAAAAAAGATGCTGACCTGATGACATCACAGAAAAAAGAATTTTTGGCAGGTACTGATGCCAACAATATTGACAGAAAAATTTCTGAGGATATTTTTGACCAAATAAAAACATTTGCACGTTACGGATTTAACAAAGCACACTCTACCTGTTATGCTTATGTTGCCTATCAGACTGCCTGGCTGAAATTATATTATCCCAAAGAATTTATGGCAGCTCTGATGACTTCTGAAATAAACTCTGCTGACCGTATTTATATGTTTTTAGAAGAATGCCGTAAAATGGGTATTGAAGTTCTTCCCCCTGACATAAATGAATCTAAAATGAATTTCACAGTTGTCGGAGATAAAATTCGGTTTGGCTTAAAAGCGGTTAAAAATGTCGGTGAAGGTCCTGCAAAAGCAATCGAAACAGAACTTATCAAAAACGGAAAATTCGCAGACTTAGCTGATTTTGTAAGTCGGGTTCCGCTTAAAGCTCTTAACCGCAGAACAATAGAATCGCTTATTAATGCAGGAGCCTGTGATTCTCTCAAAGGAAATCGAGCCCAAAAAGCTGAGGCTGTTGAAGCAATGCTGGAATTTGGACATAAAATCGCCGAAAAACATAATTCTCATGACCTGTTTGCTGATTCCGGAGGAGCTATTGAAAGAACTGCCCCTGTTTTAAAACAGTTAGATGAGTTTTCAAATAGTGAAAAGTTGAAAATGGAAAAAGAGATGCTTGGATTTTATATCTCAGGACATCCTCTTGATACATATAGAGATACTATTGAATGTTTCACCACCTGCAGAATTGGTAATCTTTCACAAGTGAAAGACGGGTCAGAAGTTACTGTCGGCGGAATTATTGCTGCCATAAAAACGATGATTGACAAAAAAGGTAACCAAATGGCGTTTGCCACCTTAGAAGATTATTCCGGTACAACTGAACTTATTATCTTCTCAAGTTGTTACGAGAAAAACAAAGAATTTATCGACATAGAAAAAATGGTATTAATGTCGGGTAAAGTCTCAACCAGAGAAGGTGAAGCGGCAAAAATTATTTGTACAGAAGCTCTGCCGATTGAAAAACTAACGGAACGATTTAACTGTCAGTTGGTTATAAAGATAGATGCTGATTGCTCCGATACAACAATTGACAGGGCATTGGAATCACTGACAGAGTATAAAGGTCCATCTCCTGTTCTTTTAGCAGCCAGAGAGAATGGCTCGGAAGTATATATCAAGTCTGAAAAGTATGCAGTTGCTATTAATTTCGCCTTACTAAACCGATTAAAAGAACTTTTAGGTGAAAATGGAGCTTATCTCAGACCTTTAAATAAGAAAGAAAACAGTTTATCAACATAGGTGAAAATTCATGAAAATTACTAAAATCATCATTCCGGTTTTACTGCTGATTTTTGCATCACAAAGCCTGTTTGCCGGCACACCTGAATCAAAAAAAGATGGTATCACATGGTATTCATTAGACAAAGCTCTTCCAATGGCAAAAGAGCAGAACAAATTTATCTTTATTGATTTTTATACCACTTGGTGTGGTTATTGTAAAAAAATGGATAGAGAAGTGTTTACCAAAAAAGAAGTTATCAATCTTTTAAATAATGATTTTATTGCTGTAAAAGTAAATGGTGAATCTCAAAATATGTTAGAGATTGACGGGTATAAAATTTCAGAGCGGGACCTTACAAAAAAAGAATTTAAAGTAAAAGGCTACCCGACTTTTTGGTGGCTGACCCCTTCGGGGAAAAAATTACATTCTCAATCAGGATATGCTCCTGCAGATTTTTGGATTAATGCTCTTAATTCAATTAAAAAAGTTGAACTTGATTCTACAGGTAACACTGTACAACCACCGACGGATAAAAAATAAAAATGAAAACTATGACAAATAAAATTCTTACTCTGATAGCTGTTCTATCTTTTACTTACTTTTTCGTTTCATGTGGCGGAAACACACAGTCACAACAATCTAAAACAAATGACTCAAACAAAGTTGAACAATCGGTTAATCCAGATATAGTTTCTTTTACGGTAAAAGATACCAAAGGGACAATTCGGAATTCATCGGAATGGATTGGTAAACAACCGGTTGTTATAAATATTTGGGGTACATGGTGTCCTCCGTGCCGTGCAGAAATTCCTGCTTTTGTCAAAGCATACGAAATTTACAAGAAAAAAGGTGTTGAGTTTATAGGCATTGCTGTCAAAGACACCCCTGAAAAAGTTATCGCATTTTCCGAGCAGAATAATATGAAATGGCAAATGATGATGTTTTCATCGGATGAGTTAGTAAAACGGTTTAAAATCCAGTCTGTTCCTACAACTATTTTTGTCGACCGTACCGGTAAGGTTATGAAGGTATTCAATCCCCGTACAAACAGCATGACCGAATCGTTCAGCGGAGCAATGCATTACGAACAGTTTACAGGTTACTTAGACAGTTTACTGACGTTATAAATTTTGAATTAAGATTGGCAAACGGGGGCTGTCTGCCATGCACTGAATTATTTATAATCACAAGCGTTATCTATCAAATCATTAAATTGTTTATCAACTAATTCTGTAAGAATTAGTTTTTGAACATCCAAAACCGTGAATAAATTTAAAGGTTTACTGATATAATTGGCAATATTATAACCGAATTTATGAAACAAAGAATCTTTCAAGTTATAATTCTCGTCATTTGGATCAACTCCTTGACAATTTCCATATTCAATTTCTGCAATGGATAAGTTTTCATAATAATCATTAGATATGCCCTCTTTAAGTTCAGGGGACCAATGTCCAAAAATTATTTCTACTGTAGTTTCAATTACTATTGGCACAATTTCTTCAAGAAGAAGGCTACGTTTTTCTTTGCCAATCCTGACAAGGCTCCGTCGACTTACCAAATGAAATAGTAAAAATTGAAACTCAAATAAAATCGAAACCCAATTTATATTATTTTCTTTTTCCGTTTCATAAGTCAGTTTAGGACGAATATTTTCAGCACAATAATTTGATAACTCTAAGATGGTTTTAGATAGGTCTATAATTGGCGAATTAAAATTATTCATATCCAAGAATAATATTATAATTACATTATTACAAGTGAATTATATCAATCTAATACTCTTAAATCAATATCACAATATCTCCAATACAAATATTTACGACCATCTCTTTTAGTTTTGTTAGCCGCCTAGGCGGATTGAGAACTAACGAAAGTGTCAGTTCACAATTTGCTAAAGTAAATGAGGAACCGATACAACAGAAACCAGTGCAGAAACGATTAGAGCAAATTAGTAGATTTATTTGAAAACTTTCATTCAACCTTTTATCAACAGCAGTATTGTCCCTGTTCTGGACTCCGTGACAAGCACGAAGAGGAGTGGTGGAAGATATGACAGTAGGGCGGAAATACTAAAGATTTCCGCCCTACAAAAATACTGCCTTTCTGTCATTGCTCCAATTGTTTGAGAATATTTGTATAACGCTCCATTGATTTTTCTGAACGAACAACTCGCTCAAGAGGAATATGTTTTTTCACAAATGCAATAGTCGCTTGAGAAGATTCTATATCGCCAATCTGTTTTTGATACATAGCCAGTTGCAGAAATGTATTCCAAAGATTATTGCCTATCATTTTAGATGTAAATCCGAGCGGTCGATTTGATTTAGCATATCCATGATATGAATAATTCTCAATCAAATTCCTCTGCAGAATCTCTGTGTTAAGGTCAGCCGGTGATTGCGGTACTAACTGCCAGACTAACCCCTCCGGTCGAAAAAAATCTTTTAGCCAGTCTAATGGTTGAGTGAAATAGATTGGACGTTTCCATTTGTTTTGCTCAAGCAGTTTCAGAACAAACAAATCCTGTCCCATAATATATTTATCTGCGTATGTAGGTTTAATTTGAATCGGAACCGATTGAATGGAATCTACCGATGCTAATTGATATTCTTTTATATTCCCATCAAATGGAATTTCAATAGTTGTATCGCTCCATGCCATCGGTCTAATTTTTAAAATCTCATCTTCGGTTAACGAAAGCGGCAGATTATAATGGTCTGACATTAATTGTTTGTCATACCATTGTGTATTTGTTAAACTGATGCTGATAATATCAATATCAGTTCGTTTGCCTTCAACCTGCTGCATATAAAAAATCGGGTAGAACACATCGCCCATAACAAACAGAATCGCATTTGGACGCAAAGTGTCTAAAATATTATTAGCATAGTCAGAGGCAAAACTGTCGCGGCTTCCATCAAGCGTTTTATAATTACGAAGAATCTGATTTAACGGCATGAGAAATAAAATAACTATCAGAAGTATTTTACCAATTTTTATAGTTTTTGAATTCTCTTTTAAAGAAGTAAAAATAACTGAAGCACCATAGCTTATAAATATAGAAAAAAGAACAAACGACGGCAGATAGTGTCTGGTGAATGTTCTAAAAAAGTTTTCTTGGATATTAAAATAAAAAATTGTCGTAACTGTTGTGACAACATATAACATAAGAAGCATGAGTGCTGTTTTTTTATTCGCTTTAAATAGAAAATAAATTCCGACCAGTGCGATAAGTCCTGTGCATACACTAACAATAGTAAGGGGCGAGTCTATAGATATAAAATTGTTATAAAATGAATCGATGTAATCCATTGTCTGTACCGAAAAGACAGGAGCTTTGCGGGTGAAGACATTGGTTAAAAAACCGCCGCCGTATTGTTTGAGTGAGACATAATCATAAAAACGAGAGAGAGTATTGGGATTATTAAAATTCACAATAGGGTTTGTTGATGCCATCGGTATTTTGAGCAGATGCACCGCAAGTCCTGCAAAAAGCCCTACAATACCGTAAAGCCAGAACTTGAGTTTGAGAAATAGTTTTATATCTTTTAAAAAGATTATACCGATAAACCCGGGAACCAATAGAGCGTTAGTACGATGAATTGAAAAATCTAGTCCTATTAAAAAAGCGATGACAAGAACAAGAAAAACAACTTTCTGTCTATCTTCCTCAAACCAAAACCTGATCAGTTGATACAAAATTACCGCCGTCATACAGGTAGTCAGCATATATGGTGTAAACTGAATGGCATAAGTCCAAAATGTTACTGAAAAGGCAAAGGTCATTATACCAAAACTGAGACCTACAAGAGATAGCGAGTGAACTTTCTGTTTTGGATATGTCTTTTTCAGGAGTAAGAGAGCAATATAAAACAGTTGTACAATAGTACCAACCGCAAGTAAACCCGCAAACAGATTAAGAGCAAAAACTTTTGGTTCAAAAAATGTCAGTTTGAGAACAATCCATCCAATAATTGTGAGAATCAGTGAACCGGGGGGTGATTCGACTCCGAGACAGTTAGCTGCTATCGGATATGAACTGTTGTCCCACCAAGTTATAGTTTGGTATGCCGTCGACCAGTAGATGGCGAGTGTGATTATTGAGACTAATGATATAAATGTCCAAATAACTCTTTTATTCATGATTATTTATTATACAGATTGTTATGATAATTGTACAAGTAAAAAATAATCTTGTTTTTGGCTTTATTTAAGATTGGCAGACTGGGGCGTCTGCCATGCACAAATATTTTACCTAATAGAAAATGACCGCATAAAAAAAGTCAGGTCATAATTTTCTAAAAGAAAATCAGACCCGACTTAACCGAAATTTTATTTTTATTTTAGATAGCCGTGTTCTAAATTCAGAATAGAGTTTCTGTCATCAAATTGGTTATTAAACAATTGATTAATTGAATACACTAATGTGAATTGTAAGCGGTGTTCGTCTTTGCCAAAAAGATTTGCTGATTGTCCACTGTTTTTTAGGTATCTGTATTGGAGTCCAATATCAAAATTTTCACCTATACGGTAAAACAAATTTGCAATCCCCATAAATTGTTCACTTCCCTGTACTTCCGAAAAAGATTTATATCCGAAACCTGCAGATGTTTGAATATATGGTCTTTCTAACTTACGGTATAGATATCTGACTGTACCAAAGAAAGAAGTTGACGGAGACCTTACATATTCAGAGAAACTAATTAAACTGTCTACTTCAGAAAATCCGACATTATAAATACCCTGTATTTTTAAGTCGATAAAATTAATAGGGTCAGGTTTAATATTTAGTGTAACAGTACCGAGAACATTTTTAAGTGATTTCTCATACCCGCTATATCCTGAACGGTCGGTCAGATAATTATTGTAACTAATTCCAATTTTTTGAATTACATCTCTATTCCATCTTTGACTTTCAGGTACAATATATTGCATTGAGGCACCATAGGAGTTTAATTCAAAATTATCAGGTTCTGACGCATCCACAAAGTTTTCACCGTGTAATATAAGCCAGTATCTTTGTTTAAAAATGTGAGTAAATTCTATTACATTTCCATATTGATTGTCCTGAGTATTTATTCCGGCAGAAAACGGATTAAGAGAGTAATTAAATAATATAGCATCATCATCTCTGAGTGTAGGAAATTCATTTAAAATTGTTTGGGTTGTAGACCTGCCCAATTTAAAAATATTATTTTTATTTTCGAGTTTTATAAAAACATGATTATAAAAAACCTGACCGAGGTCAGAATCGGCATCGGGAAACTGAATTCCGAAAACCATCTGTCCTATACAAGCATTGTAAAGTTTCTCTATGAAACCGAGCAGAAGTTGACTGTCAGAAAAATCACTTACAGTTGAAGCGGTATTGGTATTATCATTTTGAATATTGCCGGACATCACTCCTTTAGCACCAAGTTCAATTTCGGCTGAAACTTGTGCTTGAACAACTGAAGCAAATCCTATGAGCAGAACTATTAGTATACTTTTTTTCATTTTATATTTTTCCTATCCGGTTATTCATCCAAGGCTATTTTAGGGAGCATATTTTTTTTGCCGTTCATATTATCCATTTTCATTTTACCCATGCTCATGACCATTCTTTCTTCTTCCGGCAGGTCTTCGTATACCAAAGCCAGTAAATTACCTCCGGGGTAAAGTCCGTTGTTGGTCACCCGTCTTGTATCGTGGTCATGGAAAGTCCAAATACCTCTGTTATTTCCTTCAATTATAATATCGTAGGTTTTACCGGGGCTTAACGACACAGTATTTCTTTGCCAAGGTGTTGGCACCGGAATACCATCATCACAAACCATCCAAAAATCATGTCCGTGTAAATGGAGATGATGGTTTTCAGTTCCGGCATTAATCAATCTTACACGGATATTTTCTCCTGAATTAATAAATAAATACGGGGTTGAAGGGTACGATTTTCCGTTAACCGTAAACCAGTTTGGAACAGGTAAATCGGCGGCAGTTCTTCGGTTTACTAAATAAGGGGGCTGATAACCTGTTTCAATAGCACCTAAAAGTTCTTTTTCGGTGTCAAACAAGTTAAACCTTTCAGCATTAAACCTTCCTGTTTTCATAAGATAAGAACGTTCTTTCATTCTTTCCAGCATTCCGTTTAGTTCATTTCTTATAAAATTAACATCGTGAGCAGAATATATTAATGTATATTCACGGTCATACGGGAATACCTTTTTTATAGGATCGTCATCATCTTCAATAATAATACTTCCATACATACCCGACTGCATGTGTAATAGCGTTCCCCAATGACAATGGTAAAAGTGAGTGCCGTAAGGTTCTGCTGTGAATTCATATATAAATTCCTGCCCGGGCATGACTGGCATTTGAGTAACATAAGGGACACCGTCCATACGCCAAGGAACATATATTCCGTGCCAATGAATAGTATGATTCAATTCGGTATTATTTTTGAATTTGACCCTAACCTTATCGCCTTTTTTTACTCTTATTTCAGGTCCGGGAACAGTACTGTTGAATGCCAAAGTATGAATTTTCATACTTGGAGCTAGTTCCTGTTCAACGATTTCAATATTTAATTTAAACTCTTTCCATTCTCCTTTTTTTGAATAGGGCAATGGAGACGGAAAGAGCTTTTGGTTAGTTGTTTTAGTTTCTGCAGCATATAGATTTGCCGGTAATAATGCCATTCCCGCTAAACCCATAGCACCATAATGAATAAAATCTCTTCTTTCCATAATATGTATCCTTCTTCCTGAGGAATGCTAAATTTATCTTTCAATATTTGTTTTCTATGACTTCTTCTTGTAAAGAATTTACTTCTGTTTATACAGTACAAACTCTGAATATCATAATCAACGATACACATTGGCGCTTTTTCAGTCAAGTTTGAAGAATTCTAAGCGAGATATATAAATTATAAGATATATTTCATATAATAATCTATCAAACAACAATTTATTTTGAATCAAGACGGGCAGACGGTGTGTCTGCCATGCACAAGATTATTACGAAACTGCATTCCGTCAGAGACGGAAACCGGTCTTGTAGGGCAGAACCCCGTCAAGGCGGACTGAAAGCCTTTAGTGGTTCTGCCATTGATGGCGGAAATGCTAAAGATTTCCGCCCTACAATTTATTTTTCTTATGCGATATTTTTAATTTGAAACAGGATTTTCAATTCCTCACTACTCCTTTCCGTCGGAGACGGAAACCAGTGCAGAAACGGTTTGAGCAAATTTATTTAGTCGGCAATATTTTTATAATTGTTGTTTCCCCCTCTTTCAAGAGGGAATTAAGGGGTGTTTTTGTTTGCCATTTTGTTATTGTTCTAGACTCCGGCTCCGCCGGAGAGGGGCGGTGGAAGCTTGTAAGGAACCGATGTGATTCAGACTTTTATGTAAATAGAAAACATGTCGGGTTTCTCGATTTTGAAATCTGACGATTTCAAACCAACGGAACCGCGACCTACTTTACTTTTAGGAACAGGCAAGCCAGTTCCCTACTACTCTTTCAGCCTATTTATTTTTTCAATCATCTCTTTGGCTTCGCGTTTGGAGATACCGCGTTCGTGAAGTTGGTCTACTGTCAGGTCAAAATCTTTGAGATAGTCTTTTAAGATGTTCATCTCAACACCTGAAAAATACGCCGCATTCACCGAGTAATCCATAAACGCTTCATAGGCAATTGGAACTACTTTTTTAGTCATCTCCGCCATAACAAGTCCGTATTCCTGAATCTCTTTTTGAGCATGCGGGTCGATACGAAGACGCAGAAAATGAAACAGATTATGCAAATCGATTTTCCAGTACCATTCGGTGTACATCGAAAGAGGCAGATTGATTCGAGCCAACTCACGGGCAATACCTTCATCGACATAGTTCATATACTTTTCGTATGTCTCTTTTTGTGAAATTTCCATATAGGAGAGCATTTCGTTTTTCAGTTCATCGGGAACTTCTTTTGATGATCTCCCCTGTTTATTAACAGTTGACTGATAACGGATTTCGCTCGGTTCGGGAGTGTAAAACTCACCTTTCATAACCGAATAGCGACCGGAATATTCGTTTACATTGGCAGTACGATGCCGAATCCATTGGCGGGCAACAAAAATCGGAAGTTTAACATGAAACTTGAATTCAACCATCTCAAGCGGAGTAGTGTGTTTGTGACGCATAAGATACCTGATAAGCCCTCTGTCTTCAGAGACTTTTTTGGTGCCTGCACCATAACTTACCCGTGCCGCCTGCACGATGGCATCATCTGAACCCATGTAATCAACCAGCCTGACAAAACCATGGTCGAGAACTTTAAATTCTTTATCTAAAATTGCATCAGCTTCTTTATTTACAACATGTGCCATATTTTTTTGCCTTATCAATGTCATTCCAGCGAAGGCTGGAATCCAGTCGGTCGGACATTCTTGTCCGACAATTAGTTCGTTTTGTCGGGTTTCTCGACTTTAAAATCTAACGATTTCAAACCAACGGAACCCTACCTGCAAAACTGCAGTTAAGTCGAAACCACAGGGGTTTCGAACTACTAAGATAGTCCTCTGTATTCGCAGGGGAACTATCAAAATAATTATTTTTACAACGTATAATACTCTTTGAAATTAAAGGCAAAACCTTCGGGAGTGTATTCGCCTTTTTCTTTGTTTAAAATATAATTTTTATTGTAATCGCCGGCAACTATCTTTTTAATCATTTCAATAAAACGGTCAATTTCATCAAAGGTATTATAAATGCCAAACGACATACGAATAGTACCCGGAATACCGGAACGATCACGGTTGAGAATCTGCTGTTCCATAATTTTAGATTCTTCTTTGGTTACATGCATAAGTTCTTTCACATAGGTATGAGCACAAAAACATCCCGAACGCACACCGATAGCTCCTTCATAGCTTAAAACAGCAGCTACTAAATAGTGAGGCACATCAGCGATGTTCATAGAGATAACCCCAAGTCGGTTCATCGTATTGTTTGGGTCGGTATCACCATACAATTTTACTTCGGGTATTTTTTTGAGTTCGGTCAATGCATAGGTTGTAAGCTCTGCTTCATGTTTTACAATCGCATCCCATCCTATTTGCTGAATCAGGCGAATCATGTGTCCCAACGTCACTACGCCGACAATATCGGGAGTGCCTGCTTCTTCTTTTTCGGGTAAATCCGCCCAGTACGCTTCCTCAAGTGTCACAATATCAACCACACCACCACCAACTTGCTCGGGATCACCTTGTTCAAAGGTCTCTAAGTCAGAAATTAAAACACCAACTCCAAATGGTGCATACATCTTGTGAGCAGAAAACACAAAAAAATCAATATAGCATTCAGGGTCATTTGGTTTTAAATCTATCGGGCGGTGCGGAGTAAGTTGGGCACCATCTATTAAAATTTTAGCACCAATTTTGTGAGTTTCTTTTGTAAAAAAGTCTAAATCGTTTAAATATCCGGTAACATTTGAAGCACCTGTAATGGCAACCAATTTTACACGGTCACCGAATTTTTTTAATTTTGCAAGAAAATCATCAGTGTCAATAGTGCCGTCTTCGTTTAAACCAACATGCTGAACTTCGGCAACTCGTCTCCAGGGAAGTTCGTTTGAATGATGTTCCATATAGGTAGTAATAACAATATCACCCTCTTCAAAAACTAATCTTGATGACAACTTGTTGATTGCTTCGGTTGCATTTTTAGTAAAAAGCACAACTTGTTTGGAGAGGTCTGCTCCGACAAAGTCGGCAACAATGTCACGGGATTCTTCAAATGCCCAACTGGAAAGCTGCGATTTAAAACCTGTTCCCCGATGAACATTGGAATACCATCTTAGAAACGATTTTAGAGAATCTGCTATTGGTTGAAAAGTTGGAGTTGATGCTGCATTGTCAAAATTTATATACCGTTTCATACCGTGCAGAGTAGGTACTTCTGTATCTGCACCTACCAATAAATTTGGTAGGTCGTCAATTGTTATTTTTTTATCTTTATATGTTATTTCTGATATAGCCATCTATTACCTCACATTATTAATTTCTTAGATAACAATATAGATTGATAGGATAGAAAAAACAACAAGAATGCTTGGAATTTTAGATGAACATACTTTGACTAATTCTTACTAATATTTATAGACAATTAAAAAAATAGCAAATAGTAGGTTGGGTTCCGTTGGTCTGAAATCGTCAGATTTCAAAATCGAGCAACCCAACAAGTATTAAATAGCAGTTAATTTTGTGTATAAACTAAATATGTCGGGTTTCTCACAATTATATTTTTTTAGAATTGGAACCTGACCTACAAAACTATTAGAGATTTTTTTCTAAATATGCGACAATTCGCCGTGCGGTATGACCATCCCAAAATTTTGGAACAGCTGATTTTTTATAACTGCCGGATAATATCTCTTCGATTTTTTCATTCAAAAAAACAATATCCTCACCGCAAAGAGTATTGCTGCCGACTGAAATTGTTTCCGGTTGTTCGGTGTTGGAGCGAATCGTAAGACAGGGAACTTGCAGATATGTTGTGTCTCCCTGAATACCGCCACTGTCAGTTATGACAAATTTTGATTTAGCAAGCAGAGCCAAAAAATCAATATAACCCAGTGGTTCGATAAAATGAAATGACTTTGAGTTTATCAAAGATTGTAGTTCAAATTTCTCAATCATTTTAAGAGTTCTGGGATGACATGGGAAAACAATCGGTAGTTTTTTACTCAAATCATTTAAAAGAGATAAAAATTTAGAGAGTCTTTCTTTATTGTCAACATTTGAAGGACGGTGCATGGTAATAGCAGCATATTTATTTTCCTCAAGAGAAAGTTTCGACAAAATATGTGATTGAGAAAGTTTAGGCAGATTTTTTTGTAAAGAATCAATCATAATATTACCGGCAAGAACAATATGTTCATCAGATATTCCTTCATGCACTAAATTATCAACCCCTGCCTGTTCGGTCACAAAATGAAAATCAGCAAGCCTGTCGGTGACAATGCGGTTGATTTCCTCCGGCATAGAATTATCAAATGAGCGAAGCCCCGCTTCTACATGGGCAAGTTTAATACCGAGTTTTGCTGTCACCACCGCAGTTGCCAGCGTAGAATTAATATCTCCAAAGACAATGACAATATCGGGGTTGAGTTTAAGAAGCTCTTTTTCTAAAGCAACCATAACATCGGCAGTCTGTTTTGCATGGGTTCCTGAACCAACACCTAAATAAATATCTGATTTTGGCATCTGCAAATCTTCAAAAAACAATTGTGAAAGATTGTAGTCATAATGCTGTCCGGTATGAATGAGGGTTATTTCAAAAAAGTCCGATTGATGCAGCATAGCATGAATAAGCGGGGCAGCTTTCATGAAATTTGGTCTGGCACCCACAACTAAAATAGCATGTTTTTTCATAGATTTAGATATACCCCAAAAATTTAATTATTGTAATTAGAAATATTAGTGTAGAAAATAGGAAATTCCCCCAAGAAAGCAATCTTTTTACAATACTTCTTCTCTTAAAAAAGTAAGATATTTTTCTGCCCAAATCTCACGACTATGGAATTTCTTGACATGTTCAGAGTACTGTTTCCCCAACCTTGCTCCATCTATTTCCTCCGATTTGAGTTCTAAAATAAGTTCGGTGAGTCTATTGACATCTTCACAATGATACGACAAGGCACCGCCTGCTTTTTCAAGTTCTTCAACAGCTTCCCCACCAACCGAACCGTAAATAATTGGTTTTCCTGAAGCCATGTATTCAAATAATTTGCTCGGTAAAGACCCTTTGGTAACGGGAACATCTTTCATAGAATGAACTAAGACATTTCCTGCCTGTAAAAAATATGGAATAGATTCAAGCGGTTGTACCCCGACAAATTCTACATTTTTTAAGCCGTAATCACGCACCATCCCCTCAAGGACTTCCCGTTTTTGCCCATCACCTATAAAAGTAAACAAAATATCCGGTTGGTCGTGCAGTTGCCGTGCTGATTCTACAAATGTTTCAAGTGAGTGTGCCCAACCAAGGGTGCCTGAATAAATGACCAAAAATTTATTATCCCATCCAAATTTATGCCTGATTCCATTTGAACTGACAAGATCGGAAGAGCACACGTCTGAACTCCAGTC
>CALCCW010000193.1:0-22849 GCA_937900185.1 uncultured candidate division Zixibacteria bacterium
CGGCATTACGCAAAAATTCTACAACTTGCGATACTGTTGATGATTTCTGCCCGATAGCAACATAAACGCAGATAACATCTGTATTCTTTTGGTTGATGATTGTATCAATGGCAATAGCTGTTTTACCTGTTTGACGGTCACCAATAATAAGTTCACGCTGTCCACGACCGATAGGAATCATAGAATCAATAGCTTTTAAACCGGTTTGAAGCGGTTCAGTAACCGGTTGACGTTCAATAACCGATGCTGCCATACCTTCGATAACTCTGGTTTTATCAGATACAATAGGACCTTTACCGTCAATAGGCTGACCAAGCGGATTTACTACACGTCCGATAAGAGCTTCCCCTACCGGAACCGAGGCAACTTTACCAGTTCTGCGAACAGTATCACCTTCTTTAATTAAAGTATCAGAGCCAAAAATAGCGGCACCGACATTGTCTTCTTCTAAGTTCAGTACCAATCCATAGACATCACCCGGAAATTGAATCAATTCCGACATCATAACATCTTCAAGACCCCAGATTCGAGCGATACCATCACCAACCTGAAGAATCGTACCAACCGATTCCATCTCCAGTTTGGTTTCGTATTTTTCAATCTCTTGTTTTAGTACTGATGAGACTTCTTCAGGGTTGAGACCCATTATCGTTCTCCTACCGGCACAACCACTCTGGCGTAGCCGTCATATTAAAAATTATATTCTTACTTACTAATCGGTATACACTGCTTTAGTGTACCCGAACCTTTGCTAATTGTTCTTCCACCGCATTTAACCCATGCGAAACAGAACCGTCGATAATTTCATTGTGTAAAATAATAATCATTCCGCCAATAATCGACGGGTCGACTTTTTCTTCTAAAATAATTTCCAAATTTGTTTTCTTTTGCATCTTATCTTTAAGTCTGACTCGTTCGTCCTCTACAAGCGGCACAGCGGTTATGACAGTTACTCTGCCAATACCTCTTTTAGCTTCTACTAAACGAGTGAACTCATCAATTACTTGGGGAAGAAAATTTACACGATTTTTATCAATTAATACGACTAAAAATTCAACGAAAAGTTTTTCCATTCGAGATGAAAAGACATCACGAACTAACGAGAGTTTATTTTCATCTAAAACTTGCGGAGCCGAAAGGAAATTAACCAGTGATTTATCTTTTGCTAACAGTTCTTTCAAAGATTTAAACTGATCATAGGCAACATCAATCATCCCTTTTTCCACAACAGACAAAAGGAGTGCGTTGGCATATATTTTAGCAACTTCTTGAGCTAACACTTTATTATACCTTTTCGATGCCGTCAATAAAGTTCGCTATTAATTCGCGATGTTTATTGTCGTCTAACTCTTCATTGATAATTTTAGATGCTGCTTTGACAGTAATAGTGACCATGTCATCTTTTAACTGTACTTTTGCTTTGGCAACATCCCGTTCTATTTCGGACTTAGCTTTATCGGCAATTACTTTGGCTTCTTTGTTTGCAGTAGTTTTAATTTCTTCGGCAATTTTTTTACCTTGATTGACAGCTTCGGTAATTTTTGCACGACGCTCATCATCAATTTCTGAGAGTTTGGCATTGTATTCAGCTGTCAATTTTTCTACTTCTGCATGACCGTCTTCAATTTTCTGGAATTCGCTTTTGATTTTTTCACGGCGTTCTTCCAACAAATTAAGTATAGGTCCCCAAGCATATTTCTTGAGAATCCAAACGGTAATCAAGAAACCAATGGAGTGTGTTATAAATAATTCTAAATTCAAGTCCATTACGTCTTCATTTCTCTAAATGTTATTGTTTTTAAACAATTACAAAGATTGTTTATTAACCGATTTTACCTGAGAGAATAAAGAATACAACCAAAGCATAAATGGTCAACGCCTCAATAAGAGCGGCACCAATAATCATAGCTGTTTGAATTTTACCGGCAGCTTCAGGTTGACGACCGATAGCTTCCATAGCAGAACCTACAGCACGTCCAAGACCTAATCCGGAACCAACAGCGGCAAGACCAACACCCATTGGTAATGCCCAAGCTAACATTGATTGATAATCCATTTGTAAAACTCCTAATTTGTGGTTATTTATTTTATGTTTTTATTTTATTTTCTATTTTAGTGTGCTTCTTCATGCGGAAGCATCATCAATATATAAATTGTCGACAACAACGTAAACACGAGTGCCTGAATTGTGGACAACAACATTCCTAACAATATAAACGGTACATTTAACGGCAGACCAACCGGTGAACCAATAAACGCTAAAGCAGAAATACCCAATCCAACAAATGCACCAACCAAAATATCTTCACCGGTAATATTACCAAACAAACGTAAAGCCAATGAGAATGGTTTGGCAAACTCACCAATAATATGCATCGGGAGCATAAGAGGAACTAAACACCAGCCAATTACATCTCGCGGCTCACCCATAAGATGATCTATGTATCCACCAATACCTAATCTTGCAATACCTGTGTACTGGGAATATAAAAACACTAAAACTGCCAGCGAAGCTGTAATAGATAAAGAAGTAGTTGGTGCCGCCCCACCCGGTATTAGACCCATCAAGTTCATCCCAAGTATATAGAAAAACAGGGTACCCAAAAACGGTATGAACTGTTTTGTATCTTTCCCTAAAATTGATTCAATAAAATTATACATCCATTCAATTAACATCTCCAAGAGATTTTGGAGTGGACCGGGAATCATCTGACGATTTTTATAAACTTTCATTGCAATAAAACTAAAAAGGATTGAAAGAGAAAAAGCAAAAATAGCCGGTTTAAATGTGTTCATCAGCCCATGATGAAAAAACGTTCCGATAACATCGGGAAGATGAGTTCCGCCACCTTCGGAAGCAAAGAGAATAGATGGAAGCAGTGTTACCAAAAACGTGCTTGCTAATATATTTACTATTTTTTTCAAACTAAATCACCTTTTGTATGGTTTGATTATTCTCTTTGCTGTCAAGCCCGAGCAGCAGACGACCTAATGCTTTTAAAACCATTACTACTAGAATAAGAGAGAATCCGGCAACCAAAATTTTTATATCAAACATGTCTACAGTTACTAAAAAATATCCGGCGACAAATAAAAGCGGAAATTTTACTAAAGCAGTGACCGCAACAGCCGATGTGTTGATTTCTCCTGCTGTGAATGTTTCCTGAATGAGGTTTTTAAGAAATATCATGTTAACAATCCCCCAAACACCTCCCGTAAAGAATGCTAAACTATCCCAAAATCCGAAAGAATACATACCAAAGACAAATGCAATTAGCAAAACCATCGCAGATGTTCTAATGGTACGGTCGATAAAACCAAGATCAAATTTAGTCTGTGCCATTCTTTTCTTTGTCTATACTTTCAGCTCTTTTAACCAATTTCGCAATTTCAAGCCCTGCGGCTCCAAATCCTAATATAATCCCGATTATAAGGAATAACGGATTGGTATCAAACTTCTTGTCCAACCACTGACCGACAAAAAAACCAACCCCGGGACCCGCTATAAGAATAGTCGGAACTACCGCCAATAGGCTATACTGTCTTAAGTCGTTGTTTTTCTTGTCTTTAGGGTTGGGTTTTAATATACCCATACGCCATACCTCAATAATCAGGGAGAATATACTTACGGCTCTACTAAAGTCAACAGTTTTTTGTCTGTTTTCAACTAAAATATTTAAATATTCTCTTTTTTGCTCTCTCAAACTACGAAATAATCAGAGTTTGTATCGGTCTATATAATCAGACTTATATTTTATATTTTTGATATGACGTGCTGAAACAGAAACAGACAGCATAAACAGCATAATAAGAAAATAATCGACCTATTAAAAGAACATTAAGAACAGGGCGGACTTATTTATTATTATTTTCACCCATTTTATTTATTATTTCGTATTGATAGTTATTTTGTTTTAGAGTATTCTTTTAGATACAGTTCCATAGCATTTTCTATTGGAATTGAGTAAACCTGTTTTGCAGTGTCAATTAATTGATATGATGTCAGGGCTTTATTTTCTATTGCTCGTAGTTCTTCAAGTGACATAGTAGGTTTTTTCAGCACTTCATCGTATGCCAAAGTCTTTTTATCAGAGTCAGAACATCCATTACACAGCATAAACAGAACAGCAAAGAAGAATAATACTGTTATCTTAACTATACGTAATTTCTTAATATTTATACTCATAATATCATATCCTAAGTATTTTGGAACTTCATAGATTCGTTAAGAGAAGCATCTTTTATCGGTACAATTGCATTTGCTGTAAATTGTTTCCAGAAGAACCAGACAAAGATTCCTCCGATACCAATAATCGGAGCTATGTCATATATGCCAAAATCAAACGGTACATGCGACCCATTTTTGTTTAGTCCTGTCGGCATAATAATCCAGTATAAATCTACAAAACGCATAAGAAGAATCCAAGCCGACATAAACAAGAGGAACTTTACATTGCGTTTTGCCGCTCGTGTAATAAGAGCAATAAACGGGAACACAAAATGTCCAAAAATAAGAAGCAGTGACAAATTCTGCCATGTATTATCCCAACGGTATAAGAACCAGTAGTTTTCTTCTGGAAGATTGGCATACCATATAAGGAAATATTGTGAAAAAGCCATATAGGACCAGAAAATTATGAAAGCAAACATAAATTTGGCTATATCTTGATAGTGTTCAATCGTAACGACATTTTGTAAAATATTTTGAGAACGTAAATAAATCAGCAGAATTAATAAAAAGGTCAGCCCTGACAAAAAGACACCTGAGAAAAAGTATACTCCAAAGATTGTCGAGAACCAGTGAGCATCTAAAGACATCATCCAGTCAAACGATGCAAAGGTTGTTGTTAAAGCAAATAAAATAAGCCACGGAGCAGATAATTTTTTAAATGCTAATTTATAATCTTTGCCAGTGGAATCCTGTTGGATTGATTTTTTCCGAAGCAAATATGAAAACACAGTCCATACGGCAAGATAGAAAAAAGCCCTAATATAGAAAAATGTTTCATTCAAATAGCCTTGTTTTTCATAAAGGATATGGTCAAAACTTTGTGAGCTTGGATCCATCACACCGGCATGGCTCCAATGAAACAATTCATGCAGTCCAAAAATAATCGGAATAAACAACAGGACAAAAACCGGCATTGTACCTGCCATATTTTCAGTTATACGCCTGATAACGGTTGACCATGTAGCATTGGTAACATGATGCACCATAGTCATAAACATTCCACCCAAGGCAATTGAAAGCCAAAATATATAAGCGGTCAGATAGTTAAAAAAGAAGTGAGCAGAGTCATTCAAATAACCGAGTACAGAAATTCCTAAAAAGACAACACCCAACACTAAAGCTATGACACCAACTTTACCACTGTCTTTTATCGTATATGTATTATTATCAAAATTCATAATTATCTTAGAGGCTCCCTCGTTCACTTTGCGGAACATCTTGTATTGTTGCATTTTGGCTTCTTTGTAAGGCTTTCAGATAGGAAATTATAGCCCAGCGGTCTTTTTCAGGTATTTGATATTTGTACGGCGGCATATTGCGAACACCATTGGTGATAACATCAAAAACCCGACCATTCGGAAAGACCCGTATTGAATCAACATGGAATGACGGAGGTGGCAGCATACCTTTTTCAACAACTATTCCTCGACCGTTTCCGACTCTTCCATGACAGGGTGAACAGTAAATATTAAACCGTTCCTGCCCACGCTTAAGCAATGTCATATCAACATTTATTTGTTTTGGGAAAGTTTTTACAAAATTACCTTTACTGTCTTTACCATAATAAAATTCGTTATCTTCTTTTAATTCCCCGCGGGCAACAGTACCCTCAACGATAGGACGCATCGTGGCACCATCTTCAAAATAGTTAGACTCAGCCTGCGGAAGATATTTTGGCTGACTGTCCATATTGGGATTCATGTGAATAGGTTCTTTGCTTGAGGTACTGCCTTGGTAACATCCTGAAACAGCAAGTAAAACGGTAAGCAATATAAGAGACAGTATCTGTGAAGTTACATTTTTCATTTTATTTTTACAACCTCCACATTTTTCCCACCGATAGATTCAAGGAAACTTTTTACTTTTGCTTCATCATACATAGGGTCATCAGCTTCCACAGAAACAAAAAAACCGTCATTGGTAACTTTGGCAAACCTATCAGAGCCAAAAATCGGGTTAAACAATTGAGGCAATTTGTTTAAAGCAAGCATGCCAAAAAACGCACCAAATGCTGACAGCAAAATCGTAATAGCAAAAATAACCGGAATAAACGCTTGCCAGCTAAAATATTCTTTACCGGAGATGACCATTTGGTAGCCATAAGTATTTGTCCAATATGTTAAAGCAAGCATACCAATCATTCCAATCGTACCCATCGTTCCAATTATATAACCCATAGGAGAACGCTTTAATTTCATTGCTTGGTCCATTCCATGAATAGGGAACGGAGAATGACAGTCATATTTTTTATACCCTTCTTTGGACATTTTTTCAGCAGCATGTAATAGAGATGCTGTTGAGTCAAATTCGGCTATTATCACACCCGGGAGTTTTCTAAACAGTGACATCAATGACTACCTCCATAATGCGGGTCTGCTTCAGGTAAGGCACCTTTGACCTCCGACATCGCCACCATCGGGAGAAAACGAAGGAATAAAAGAAACATCGTAAAGAATAAACCAAACGAGCCTACCAAAATCCCAACATCATATATAGTTGGGCTAAAGTAATCCCAGCTTGACGGGAGATAATCACGAGATAAAGTCATAACAATTACAAAACGCTCAAACCACATACCGATATTAACCACTATAGAAAGAGTAAACAGAACCGGAATAGATGTTCTTAATTTTTTAAACCAGAACAACTGCGGCGAGATAACATTACAGCTAATCATAATCCAGTATGCCCAGGCATAGGGACCAAAAGCACGGTTGATAAATGCAAACCGTTCGTATTCGTTACCTGAATACCACGCAATAAAGAATTCCATTGAGTAGGCATAGCCGACCATTGAACCTGTCAAAAGCATAACCCAACTCATTCGTTCCAAAACTTTTGGTGTAAATATATGTTCTAAATTATATACTTTTCGAGCTATAAGAGCGAGTGTCATCACCATTGCAAATCCTGAGAAAATAGCACCGGCGACAAAATACGGCGGGAAAATAGTTGTATGCCACCCGGGAACTAATGAAGTTGCAAAGTCAGTCGATACAATCGAGTGAACCGAAAGCACAAGCGGAGTTGAAATACCTGCTAAAACCAAATATGCTAATTCATAGTGCTGCCACTGACGGTTACCGCCACGCCATCCTAATGAGAAAAAACCATAAAGCAGCTTGCTCATTTTATCTTTTGCTCTGTCTCTGAGAGTTGCCAAATCAGGAATAAGCCCGACATACCAAAACAGCAGCGAACAGGTAAAATATGTGCCAACAGCGAATGTATCCCATAATAGCGGCGAGCGAAAATTCGGCCACATTTCCATTTGGTTCGGAATCGGAAGAACCCAGTACAACAGCCATACACGACCAACGTGAATAGTCGGAAACAACAAAGCACAAATAACAGCAAATATTGTCATCGCTTCGGCAAAACGGTTAATCGAAGTACGCCAGCGTTGACGCAGTAAAAACAAAACCGCCGAAATAAGTGTTCCGGCATGACCAATACCAACCCAAAACACAAAGTTGACAATCGCCCAACCCCATCCGACCGGATTATTAAGTCCCCAAATTCCGGTACCTTCCCAAAAAAGATACCCAATCATTGAGAACAGCATAACAGTAAGCGAAGACGAGATACCAAAGAGAACATACCACAGTTTCCCCGGTTTTGTCTCAACAACCTTACATACATCTTCAGTAATTGACCCAAAAGTCGGGTTACCGTCAAAAAGCAGCTCTTTTTGAACTTCTAAATTTGTTAAATCTTTAGCGTTTGAACTCACTTAAATCTATTTCCTACGTATTCTCTATTTCACTCTTTGATGCCTTCGGCATATTCGGATTCAAATTTCTAATCTTAGCTAAGAACGAAGTACGTGGACGAATATTTAACTCACCTAGTAAATCATAGGCACGGTTGCGGGCTTTCACCTGATACACATTTGAAGTTTTATCAAGAATATCACCAAATGCTATCGCATTGGCAGGACAAGCCTGCTGACAAGCGACAACAACATCACCATCAACTATGAGTCTGTCTTCTTTCTTTGCTTCTATTCTTGCTTTAGAAATACGCTGTATACAATATGTACATTTTTCCATAACACCGCGGGAGCGTACTGTTACATCGGGATTCATCGCCATCTTGACAATCTCCGGAGTTTCTTTGGTGAAATTAAAGAAGTTAAATCGACGTACTTTATACGGACAATTATTGGCACAATAACGGGTACCGATACAACGATTATAAACCATCGTATTCAGACCATCATCTGAGTGTACTGTTGCGGCAACCGGACAAACCTGTTCGCATGGTGCCATTTCGCAATGCTGACAGGCAACCGGCTGATGTACCATTTCAACAGATGCCGAGTTCTCAACATCACCTGAAAAATATCTGTCGATACGAATCCAGTGCATTTCACGTCCGTTGCGGACTTCCTGTTTACCTATTACTGGAATATTATTTTCAGACTGACAGGCAATAGTACAGGCAGAACAACCGGTACAAGTTGTTAAATCTATCGCCATTCCCCATTGGTTGCCCTTGTCATATTTAAATTCATCCCACATTGATTCAAGCGGAGGATGCTCTACCGCTTCTTTGGCAAACTCGGGATTATACTTGTAATCTTCTTTGGTTGCTTCTCTCACAATCGGACGGTCTTCCATCGACCAATGATCCTGCACATTGGCAAGCTCAAAAGTTCGACCTGTTCCAACAATAGTAACACCGAAAGCATAAGACATCGCTTCTGATGTACGAATTGGATAAACATCAAAACCGGCTTTATCTGCAATCCGACCAATACCTTTCCGACCGTATCCTAATTCGAGAATGACAGTATCGTTGGCAGTTCCCGGGACAACCCATAACGGCATTTGAATTTCTCTGCCATCTATTGTAATATTTATTAAATCTTCAGATTTTAATCCAAGTGAGTCGGCAGTCTTTTTAGAGACCTGAGCAACATTATCCCACGCTATTCTTGTGACAGCACCAGGAAGCTCCTGCAACCATCCGTTGTTGGCAAATCGACCGTCAAATGTTGACGGCGACGGGACAAAGACAAATTCAATACCATTATTATTTCTTAAATTTAATAATTCAGCTGGAATTTTTCTTCCCGCAATCCCAACTACCTTTGAAGCAGAACCTTTAAGAAGACCATCATGTAAAACTTTTCTCCAAGAAGACTCAAATGAACCTGAAAGTAATTTACCCCAAGTTTCTCTTACGATGTTATGTCCATCTTTGTATTCGCCGGTTGCTGCCAATGAAAGAAATTCAACCGCCGACTTACCGTCAAACAGAGGAGCTATCAAAGGCTGAACCACCGAAGCAGTTCCATCTACCGAGCGAGCATCAGACCAGTTTTCTAAATAATGAGTAGTTGGAATATGCCATGAACAGACTTTTGCGGTTTCATCGTTGTAAAGCCCAACATGAATCGAGTTTTCTACTTTTTTCAAAGCAGAGTTGAACTTGAAATCAGCCGGTGCATTATATATAGGGTTTGTGTTCAACATAAGAAGCGTTGAAACAGAACCTGATTTCATATTATAAGTTAAATCCTTAAGAGAACCAACAGATGAAATTTCAGTATCTTTCCGCTCAACATAACGAACAGATCTGCCAATATTCTCAAGATGTTCATTTATCGTATACACCAATGCATGAACTTCTTTTGGCATTCGACGACCAGCGACGACCAGCGACTTCCCTTTTGAGTCAATCAAATCTTGTACAAGCGGGTCAAGCCATGCAGCACTTGCAGGAGACAGTTTTAAATTTTGATCTACATTCCATACTTCAAGATTTTGTGCAACAGCATGAACAAACCGAACAATTTCATGCTGTTTGATTACTAAGCGATGGTCAGCAACCCCACCTGTTCCCGAAAAAGCAGTTTCGACAACATACAAGCGGTTCATTTTGCTATGCTCATCTTCAATAGTACGACCGGCAGCAAAACCGGTATTGGCGGTTATATCTTCAGATTCAGTTAAGGTAAAATCGGAATCAAGCGACAAAATAACATCTGCTTTACTGTAATCATAAATCGGCTGTATATCTTTACCGGTTGCAGACCTAAGCCCATCATATATATTCTCATCAGAAACAGGCTCATAAGTTGCCCATCTTGCTTTTGGAAAAATTTTTTCAAATTGTTTTTTAAGTCGAGCAAGAGTCGGTGAAGCAAACGATTCAGATAAAACCGCAAGCCCTTCCCCTTTACTGTCTTTATATGCTGCAAATTTTTCAGCCCAGAAAGAGGTAAAATCTTCAAATGTCTTTTCTTTACCTTTTCGCAAAACTTTTTTTGAACGGTCAGGGTCATAAAGACCCAGCATCGAGGCTTGTATCATCGCATTGGACGAACCTAAAGTTGATGGATGCAGTTTATTCCCTTCAATTTTAGTAGGGCGACCTTCATGACTTTCTACTACTATTCCGTACGATGACGTACTAAACGGCATTGTAGTCGCATACTGTTGAGCAATACCGGGGATAACATCTTCGGGCGGCTTGACATACGGAACAATTTTTTCTTTCGGTCGACGGCATCCTGCTAAACCGGCTAGTGCAATTGATGCTCCCATTATGCCCATAAAATTACGGCGTGACCAATCATTGTTCATTTCAGATGCACCTTCAGGGAATTCCCTATGTGCTTTTTCTTTATATTCTTTTGAGCCATCAAGCTGTTCTAAAGAACGGAAATATTTCTTTTTCTGCACTTTGTTTTCTTTTTTCATCGGTGACATCCTGCACAATTAACTGGTGGAGAGATATTTTTCTCTTCAATAACTTTTTTAGCAAATTCAGCCTGATTGTCAGGTTTTTTCCAATACATATTGGTAACTTCGTTGACAGGTCTCAAGTTTGGTCCCGGATTACGGTGACAATCCAGACACCATCCCATTGAAAGCGGTTCGGATTGTGTAACTTTTTCCATTTCAGCGATATTTCCATGACAGGTTATACAGCCAACACCTCTCTTAATATGTATAGAATGATTAAAATAAGCATATTCACCAATTTTGTGTACTCGAACCCATTCAATTGGTTTGCCTGTCTGCCAGCTTTCTCTTACTTTTGCAAGTTTATCAGAGTCAGCTTTTACCAGCGTATGACAGTTCATACAAGTACGGGTAGGAGGGACATTGGAAACTGCCGATGTTTCTACCGAAATATGACAGTAACGGCAATCAATACCTAAATCACCGGCATGCAGTTTATGACTGTATTCTACAGGCTGTTCCGGTTGGTAACCGACATCGGTAAATTTTGGTGATGCATAGTAATAGAAAAACCCAGCTGTTCCGGCTCCGCCTATTACCACAGCAATTATCAATATAAATGGGAGTTTATTTGTCCATGACGGAAATATTTGTGCCAAATAATAATCCTATATATTTTTAAAAATCCCTATAACCTACCACAGTCAAATTTCTGACTGCCTCATTAAAATTTAACATAAAATATAATTATCATATTGTCAACAGCAAAATAGACAAGTAAGAACCAATTTGTCCATAAATAATAATATTATTAACGTTTAATAAATGAATTTATCTTCTTATTTACTTTGCTTTTTATATGTACAAACTCTAAAACAGCTAATCAACAACAAAATATTGTCTTTTTTAGGGACTGTTGATAAAGTATCAGTTCACAATTCACGTTTCGTGAATCAGGAACTGACACAACGAAAAAAGATCTTTCTACTCCGATCAGGGTGACTTGAAAGACAACAACTTATAATTTGTCATGCTGAGCCTGTCGAAGTATGCTCCAAAAAAAAGGTTTTTCAACAATCCCTTTAGGAAGTATCACAAAAAACAGCATGCCGAAATGGAGTTGAAAAACCTCTTTTTACTTTAGTTAAGACACAATAATTATATATTTTTCTATTTTTATATTTGTTTTTATGAAACAGCTTATAAATATTACCGTACAACAATTAAATAGCTCAGTAATAAATATTGATGGGATAAAGATGACAAAAACGATATTGTTTTTAATGCTTGTATCGGAATTATTATTTTCGACTACGAAAGCAGCTGTTTTAAAAGGAACGGTAATCAATGCCAATACTCATCTTCCGGCGGCATTTGTCACAATCAATTCATCTCAAAATTCGCAAAGTGTTATGACAAATGAAGATGGAAGTTTTATTCTACATCTTAATTTGGGGCAAACGACTTTAAAATGCTCACATATCGCATATTATACTTATACGTCTGATATAAATATCGATAAAGACACTGTCGAAATAGAAATCAGGCTCAATCCCTCATTGATAGTGCTTCCCTCTATAAAAGTGTATGATAGAGATTATGATGCCGCCCAAAGAATCATTCTTGAAGCTATTCACAACAAAGACAAGATACTTGCTATGCTCAACAGTTATCAGTTTGACGCATATACTAAAGCAACTGTGTGGAACGCATCAAATCCTGACTCCTTAAAACCTTGGTTTATAACTGAAACAGAATTAACCGCATACTGGAAATATCCATCAAAATACAAAGAAATAATCACCGCCCGTAAACAATCAACCAACGTACAAGCAGACGACAATCTTATAACTATTGGTGAAGTTCTAAATTTTAATAATAACCGGATCGACTTTTGGGGAGGTTCCTTTGTTTCACCCACTGCCAAAGATGCCTTAGATTACTATAATTACTATTTACTGGATACACTTCATTATGATACTTTACCGGTCTATCTTTTAGAAGTTGAACCTAAAAGCAGCACAACTCCACTATTTATCGGCACAATACAGATAAACGCCAACACCTATGAGATTATGGGGGTTGACTTTACTATAAATGAAGGCTTAGATAATCCATATCTCAAAAAAATTCAAATAGTTCAGGAATTCCAATTGTTTGAGGATAAATATTGGATGCCCATTATTTTAAAATACAAAGGTAATCTTGACATCTCTTTCCCTTTAGTTCCAAAAATTTCATTTTCCTATACTGCCGCTTTACAGAGATATCAATTTGAAAAAGAGTATGGCGACACAATTTTTAATAAATATGAATTAGAAGTTGATGAAAATGCCGATGATTTTGATTCTACCCAATGGCTGGCAAACAGATTTATCCCTTTAACTCAGACAGAAGAAAAGGCGTATGACTATATTGATTCTGTGAAACAGAATAAATCTCTCTACAAAAAATTACTCCCTATAATTCCCGGCATACTTTATACCGCGACCAATAACCCGGATATGTTTCATTTTAATCGTGTAGAAGGTGCCTATCTTGGATATAGAAAGAGTAAATTTTTCAATAAAGATAAAATATTTATCTTCGGAAAAGCAGGCTATGCATTTGATGCAAAACTATGGCAGCAATTATACGCTTTTAATTACACCTTATCAAAAAAAAATAGATTAACATTCTACATATCATATCATGATAATATCCAGACACGAAAAACGGTGAATTCATCAAGATATGGCAATGCCACCGGTCTATCACTTTTGTATAAACATGACCCGTATGATTACTACCGTGAAAAAGGGTTTACTTTAGGTACATCTATTACCCCAATACGTCAAACTTATTTGTCGGTTTCATACAATGATTTTAATCAATATACTATGACAAATAATACAAATTACTCTCTTTTTAATAAAGAGAGAACTTACAGAAAAAATCTATCAATCTCAGATGGAGAACTCCGTTCGTTAAAATTTAATTTTCAATATGAAACAACACAATTGATAAAAAATAAAGGAAAAGAAGATTCCTATCCAACATATCCCTATTCATTTATTCAATTTGGATCTGAGATATCTAACCATTCGTTTTTAAATAGTGATTTAGAATATACAACTATTTTGGGACAATTCTATACAAACCGTCAATTTTTTAGCTTGGGAACATTCTCGCTGGGGATCTACGGAACAACAAAACTTTCAGGTAACCTTCCACCTCAAAGATACACTGTTATGGATTTTGGTGGAAATATACTTGATGCAAATATGACTTTCCGGACTTTAAGGTATAAAAACTTTTCGGGTAATGACCTCTTTTCAATTTATTATAGTCAGCGATTTGGTACAAAACTGTTTAAAAAAACCGGTCTCCCTTTAATTAAAAAAATACCTTACAGTTTATCTATCCATGGAGGTGTTTTCTGGAGTGAGTTAAAAGATAACGCCTATAATACAAGTGATGAGTTACTGGCTCAAACCGGCAACAACCCATATAGCGAAATTGGTTTTTCTTTAGGTAGATTACCACTAATGACAAAATTATCATTTACGTGGCAACTGTCAGCTTATGATACAGATAAGTTTTATCTGGGAATTAGATTTGGTTTGTAAAATATACGGAACGATTTTTGATATACATATTCCGATACTAAAATAGGCTATCTTGCCTATGACTGGGGCTTAAACAAAAAGTAAAAATTCGTTTTTCTCCAAATACTTGCATATTTTGTTTCAAAATAATATAATTACTTACTTAAACTTTTTAATAGATATTATTTTGATGAATATAGCAGAAACAATCGATAAAACCAGTATACCGTATGTCCTTTGGATAATTGCTATCGTTATAGCACTACCTGTATTGTTGTTTTTAACCACAGGAAGAATAAACTTTTTAATTATGTATCTTGGAGTTTTATTTTTAAGCTCCTTAGTTACTTTTCCTCGTGTAAGCTTCTATCTATTTTTATTATCAATTTCTATTTACTATCCGACTTTTATCGGACGATTTGCCTTGCATCCTTATGACATTTGTTTTGCTATTTTTATAATTGCTATCGTAAGCGATTACTTATTAAAAGGAAAAACAAATTTTGTTATGACAAAACTTGATATACCGTTTATTATACTTATTATTGCTACAATAATATCAGCTGTCTTTGCATTCAATAAATCATACGCAATAGTACCTACTTTTAGAATAATAACAATTTATATAGCATACCGAGCGATGGTTATTTATATACCTAAATTTAATCTTCGCAAAGTTCTTCTTTTTTATATTTACCAAGTTTTTGCATTGTCACTATTAAACTGTATATTATTTTTAATCGCCGGAGGTAAGGTTAGAATTTTCGGACCTTCTTGGTTAGCTTTTGAACCTTATGCAATGACTGCTATCCCAATGACATTTGCATTTTTTATTTGGTCAGAGTCATCAAAAGAGAGATTTAAGTACGCTGTAATAACTATCATAATATTTATTGCTCTATTGGCAACGCAATCAAGAGCTCCAATGTTAGCAGTTGTAATTTCAACACCTCTTTTATTAATCTTTGCGTATAAAAAAATGTATGGTACTAAAAAAACTATATACAAAAAACAACTATTTAAATTATTGACTGCCGTAAGTATTGTTATTGTAATTGGATTTCTTTTTAAAGATACTTTGTTCAAGGATGCCTTCGGAAGATTTGAATTATTCTTTGAAGCTCTAAGCAACCCTAAAGGAACTGTTTATTTAAGAATTGTATTATGGACTGCTGCCATTAAAGCATTTATACATAATCCTTTCGTAGGGATTGGTATTGGAAATTTTAGAATAATTGATCAAATTTATCCGGAATTACGGTTTATTCCTGTTTGGTCTTGTATAGGCGGTATGTCTACTCATAATGTTATTCTAAACTACTTAGCTGAAACAGGTATTTTGGGTTCCATGAGTTTGATGGCAATTACTATCATAAATCTCAAAATTGCTTTTAATTCTTTTAAGATAAAAATGTCATCAGAAGATACTCAGATAACAGGAGCAATTTTAATTGCAATTATTGTTTTTTCTCTTACCATTTTATATATGCGGGCATGGACTTGGGGGCAGGATGGGTATATCATGGCTTTGTTATTTGCTTTTAACATCGCTTGGAATCAAAGACTAAGAAATAAAACCAACTCCCAAAATATCTCCTTCAAACATTAGTAATTATTGTCCAATAATTGCACAATTTTATGCTAATTTCCACTCAGTTGCATCAGATTTAAACCCGATAAATTTGATATTGATTAAAACTTACATCAAATATGATGAAACTAACATAAATGAATGTATGTGAGTAAACTATGATTAATACTAAAATAACTATTATCTTATCTCTTCTCTTTGCCCTACTGGCAATCGGTTGTTCAAGCAGCAACCCACCGTCAGTACCTCTTTCAAATTTTTCTCCTGAGATTGTAAACAACATTGATGCCTTTTCATTCCAAATTACAAACGGCGAAAACATTACAACAACAGTTGAATACTCTTGGGAAAACACCGGAACCCAGGCAACTATTGATCATTCTACAACAACCACAGCCGGGACAGCTTCTATTGTAATTTTCGATGCTGATTCAGCACAGGTATACACAAACGGGTTAGTTGCCTCTGCCAATGAACCGACTACAGTTGGAACTGCCGGCACATGGAAAATTCGAGTAAGTTTTGTTAATTATAGTGGTACTGCGAATTTTAGACTACAAAAGCTGTAGACAAACAAACATCGCTAAGTAGACAAAAGAGCTGTCAGATTTTTTGACAGTTTTTTTGTGAATTTATTTATTGTATTTCTTGACGACCTGTGAATATCTTTCTATCATATACTAAGAAAATCTATTATACACAAGGAGTCGTTATGAACAAAGTGAAAGCGTACGCCGCCTTATCTGCCGGAGCATTATTAGAATCTTTCGAATATTCTCAGGGAGAATTGCAAGCAGAAGATGTTGAAATTAAAGTTCATTATTGTGGAATTTGTCATTCAGACCTTTCCATGATTAATAATGAATGGGGTATGTCGGCATATCCATTAGTCCCCGGTCATGAGGTAGCAGGTGAGATTGTTGCATTGGGTAAAAAAGTTACCCATTTGAAAGTCGGACAAAAAATCGGTTTGGGTTGGTATTCTAAAAGCTGTATGGTCTGTGAGTTCTGTATGGATGGGGATCATAATCTTTGTTCAAATAATGAATCTACAATCGCCGGTCGTCATGGCGGTTTTGCCGATAGAGTCAGATGTCATTTCAGTTGGGCGATTCCAATACCGGATCAACTCCCTCTTGAAAAAACAGGACCGCTCTTTTGTGGCGGCATAACAGTTTTTAACCCAATAATTCAAAATAACGTGCAGCCAACTGATCGAGTTGGTGTTGTTGGCATAGGGGGACTTGGGCATATGGCTATTCAGTTTCTTAACAAATGGGGTTGCAATGTAACCGCTTTTACATCATCAGAAAATAAAGCTGACGAAGCACGAAAATTGGGTGCTCATAATATTGTTAATTCTCGTGATGATTCCGCTCTTGAAAAAATTGCGAACTCTTTGGATTTCCTACTTGTAACAGTCAATGTCCCACTTAATTGGGAACTCTATATCAATGCTCTTAAATCAAAAGGTCGACTTCATTTTGTAGGTGCTGTTTTAGAACCAATTCCGGTTGGGGCATTCCCTCTCATTATGAAACAACGTTCTATATCAGGTTCTCCTCTTGGATCTCCTGAGACAACACGGAAGATGCTTGAGTTTTGTGTACAGCATGATATCGTTCCTCAAACAGAATTATTTCCAATGTCAAAAGTAAATGATGCTATAGAGCATTTAAAAGCAGGAAAGGCTCGTTATAGAATTATTCTACAAAATGATTTTTAATAGTTAATAAACAAAACTTTTCTTAAAAAAATATACCTCGCTAAGATTTATCTTAGCGAGGTTTCTATATGAAATTATTATAAGAGTTTACCATCCCTTAAATTAAATCATTCAATGATAAAATTATTTAAACAAAAACTCAACTTTCTCAATCGACTTTACAATCGTATGAGTAGTTTCGTTATCTATTGTTGGTATTTGTAAATCTCTATAACCGGCTACTAACAATGCTAACACAATGAAAATTACAAGTAATGAGGAATAAGAAATAACCTGCATTAAAAGGTGAATAATTTTTACGGCAAGAAATAATCCTAAAAGAATCAAAAAAGCCATGAAAAATTCATTCATATATGCTCCTTTTCATTGATTAAGTTTTTTAGTGCCTTATAATAAAATCATATTCTCCTTTTTATGGCTTTGCATGACATTATGATAATTATCGACCATCACACTAAAAACTTGAGTTTTCACACACAAAAACAGATGATTCAGTCAACTATATGTTTTCTTTTATTGTTCATAATACTCACTTGACACATCTGTTTAATAAATCTATTATTCCGTCATGACTGATTTACAAACTGCCTTGGCATCGGGAAACCTCATCGTTCTACTTTGGACCGCAGGAACATTGGGTATCATACATACAATCTTGGGACCGGATCATTATGTTCCGTTTATTATGATGTCAAAAGCACAGAACTGGTCACGCAAAAAAACAACTCTTATTACTTTTCTATGTGGGTTAGGGCATGTCGGCAGTTCATTGATAATCGGAATATTTCTTGCTTGGATTGGAATGGCAACTGCCGATTGGGCTGACAGCCGTTTTGCTTTTTGGCAGGGCGTTCGCGGAAACCTATCGGCATGGCTTTTAATAGGAGTCGGTGCCGCATTTATGATTTGGGGACTCAAAAAAGGATGGCGTGGAGAAACCCACAGTCATGCTCATTTCCATGGCAATTCATTAGAGCATTCCCATGAACATAACCACAATGACGAACATATGCATGTTCACGAAAATAAAGTCTCCCAGATGACTCCTTGGATATTGTTCACAATATTTATTTTTGGTCCCTGCGAATCACTAATACCTCTCATACTGTCGGCGTGGTCGGTCTCCGGTGGTATCGGTATTGCTTTAGTATCTTTGGTTTTTGGAGCAGCAACTATTATTACTATTATGGGTACTGTTGCAGTTCTAATGGCAGGAATTAAAAAAATCCCACTCGGTAAACTTGAACGATGGTCAACAGCTCTTGCCGGCTTTTCTTTAGTTGCCTGCGGTGCCGCTATTCAATGGTTAGGGTTATAAAAAAAGACAGACGCTGAAAACAGCATCTGCCTTTTTATAATTTACAGAACATACTTCGTCTTCACTCAGTATGACTTATTAAAATAATTCTTAACGACCATTTCGCTCTGCTGAACTAAATGCCTCTTTCAATTTTTCTTCAGATACTGATGGTCCCTCAGCCTTACAATACTTATCAAATGCAGGGGTCAGCTTGGCGGCAATCTGTTCGTAGTCAAACCCTTCGATTTCAGACCGAGGTATAAAATGCACCACCTGACTATTTTTTAAGAGAGCTACCGAAGGTGACGATGGCGGCAATTCGGAAAAATACGATCTCGCTTTTGCGGTTGCATCTTTATCTACTCCTGCAAAAACAGTTGCGATATTATCAGGTATTGTCTTGTTTTGTAATGCAAAACCAACACCAGGTCTTGCACCACCTGCGGCACAGCCACAAACTGAATTGATTAAAATCATCGAGGTTCCCGACTTTTTCATAAATAATTCAACATCAGATTCATTTTTTAAGGCTTTCACACCGATATCAACCAATTCTTTTTCCATCCACCCAACCGTTTGCGGGTCATATTTTGTCATCATATTATTATATTCCTTTCAAGAATGTTTATCTTATTTTCAATCTATAATACAATATAATACGGATTAGTTCCGCAAACAGTGCAAATAATAGATTAATTTTCTCTTTTTTAGCTATCTTTACCTGTCTTTACTTTTATTTACTGGTATAAGTATACTCTGAGTAAATTCAAGGGTCGATTTACTCTATTTATTTGCTTATTCGGGAACAAACAGAACCATAAACTGTTTATGATTTTATAATAGAAAACAAAAATTTGAAAGGATTTTAAAATGTCATATTCATTACCCGAACTTCCGTACTCTTATGATGCTCTTGAGCCGTATATCGATGCGAAGACGATGGAGATTCATCACACCAAACATCACAACGCCTATATCACCAATGTCAATAATGCTTTGGCTGACCATGCTGATTTAGCGGCAAAATCTGGAGAAGAACTGATTTCAGATTTAAACGCTATCCCGGATTCTATTCGCTCTGCTGTTCAAAACAACGGAGGTGGGTATGTAAACCATTCAACGTTTTGGCAGATTATGAAAAAAGATGTTCCTTTTGCAGGTGAAGTCGCTGATGCTGTCAATTCAGAGCTTGGCGGATTTGAGCAGTTCAAAGATGCCTTTGCCAAAGCTGCTGCCACCCGATTTGGTTCAGGATGGGCTTGGCTTGTTGTTGATGGCGGTAAACTTGAAATTATGAGTACAGCCAATCAAGACTCTCCCCTTTCTGTCGGGAAAAAACCTGTTTTGGGTCTTGATGTGTGGGAGCATGCTTATTATCTGCATTATCAGAACCGTCGTCCCGATTATATTCAGGCGTTTTTTAAAATTATCAACTGGGAAAAAGTAAACGAATTTTATTTAGCCGCAAAATAAAATATTTTCGTTAAAGTTCCTTAAGACAGGACAATGCCCTGTCGCCAAAGTTCGTAAGGGCGTTTAGTAAAACGCCCTTTTTTTATCATTATCACTCTAAATTATGACTACTTAGCTATCGGAAGAGGGCATCTGCCCTTCCACTTAGGACCTCATTTACGAGACAGGAGATCACTCTCTTTACCGCTCTGCTTATAACGATTGTAATACTTTAAAAATGTTCGACGGTCAGTATCGGTTGCTTCATAAAACTCCCAGACAAACTTATACTTGGGATGTTCTTTCTTTTTAACTAACTCGTATTCTTTCATTAAAAAACGATACTTATGAAGATAATTACGCTTAATTGTACTATCTTGGCTATTTAATCTCATAACTCAAAATTACCTTTTATTTTAATATATTATAATTTTGGTTACGAATTAACTAACTTATACAGCAATTGACAGACAGGTAAATAACTAATTGACTCTTTCTCAAAGCGAACCATGCACATTAAAATATCTCACAAAAAAACCCGCATCCTGTGAGGATGCGGGTCTATAATCAAAAAATCCGTTACATATAATATAACGAATTTTTAAGATGTCTTAGTAACGACGAGTTCTTTTTACACGACGAGCTGTTGCTTTACGTGGAGTTCTTTTCTTAGGAGCAGCTTTGCGAGTTGTTCTTTTTTTTGCTGTTGCTTTGTAAGAACGTGTTTTTGAAGGAGAGCGGCGTGAAGCAGCTTTACGTGGTGTTGGTTTTGTTGATTTGCCATAAGCTTTAAATGCGTTAGATGGACCTTTGTTACCTCTCCATACTGATGGAGATGCTTTTTTCAAAGATAAATCAACAGCTTTGTAACGTACTGAATAAACTGTACGACCTAATTGACGTGCACACCATGCGGTTTCATAACGACGGTAATATTTGCGCATGAAAGACATTTCAGCTCTTGTCCATGGACGAGAAACTTTACGTGGTGAAGATTTGCGTGGAGCAGCTTTACGAGTAGCCGGTCTACGTGTGGTTGGTGTGCGTCTTGTTTTAGTTCTACGAATAGCCATATGTTACTCCTTGTTTGACAAGTTACATTATGCGGATAAGACTATGGCATAATCATCCCGCAGTTTTTTCTTAAGTTACTTACTCCTATACATCGACCGTTTCATAAAATCCTTAATACCAATTATTTAAGAATTTCAATAAGATGCTTAAAGTCTATGATGTGCAAATTATGCACAGATAACAAATGTGCTAATAATCGGTAGCTTTAACTATATTTGCTCAGTTTTTAACACTATTTAAGACGGCAACATCAAGGGATAACCCTTAGTCTTTCAACATATTACATGCCATGAATAATATTGAACAGAAAGTGAAAGAGAAAAAGACTACATAAGAATGAAAATGGACATCTGTTGTCATTAAAAAATAAATTACAGTAGAAATAATAGTTATTTTTTTGTAGCTATTATTTTTTGTTGATAAAAATCTGATAATTTCTCACATTTTTTATGAATAAGTTCAAAATGCGAACTTAATTATAACAGGTTGTTTACTCTTTTGGAGAACTATGAAAAGCGAATATATATTAATCACATTGTTTTTTTTGATTGCAGCAATATTTTTCTATCTTTTTTATCAATTAGTTATTCCGTTTTTTGCACCTATCTGTTGGGCTGCTGTTTTTGTAATTATATTTTTCCCTATCTATGAAAAATTATTAAAAATAATTAAATTAAAGTCCCTTACTTCTATATTGCTCTGCTTACTTATAATCATTTTAATAATTGGACCGGTCGCATATCTCTTTGGTGCTTTAGTAGGCGAGGCAACCACAGCAGTTGTAAAAGTTAATGGAATGATAAAAGCCGGTGAATTAGATTCTTTCTTGTCAATCAATCTCCCATGGTTAGAATCAATAAAATTAAAATTGAATGACTACTATGACTTTTCTAATATGACAACAGAACAGATAATTAAAAATGCTGTTCAAAATACAAGTGCGGTAATTTTAAATCAAACGAGTTGGATTATATCAAATGTAACTCGAATGGTATTTTATTTTGCTCTTATGATTTTTACTATGTATTACTTTTTTACCGACGGTGAAATGCTCATCCACAAATTACGCCGTCTGATGCCGTTGACACCCAACCAAGTAAATGTCACCTTTAATCAATTACGTGATGTCATTCAGGCTACTATGTATGGTGGTCTTACTGTCGCTCTTTTGCAAGGTCTCTTAGGGGGTATTA
>CALCCW010000194.1:0-2966 GCA_937900185.1 uncultured candidate division Zixibacteria bacterium
GGGAAATACAGTAGGTGCGTGCTAGACGAGCTGAGCTGAGTGAGTAGTGGAATGAGCGAGGTTGTTAATAATTAGTTGTTAAATAATTAGTTGTTATTTTTTTTTTAATGATACGGCGACCACCGAGATCTACACTCTTTCCCTACACGACGCTCTTCCGATCTAGTAATAACAATTATGATAATAATAATTACAAACAAATTAAAATTGACAGATACCTTGATGTAGAGGTTTGGACTAACCATACGGATAATGAATTTTACGAAGGTGACAATATAGTTTTAAGTTTCAGAGCAAACCAAGATGCCTTTGTTGCGATTTATACTGTAGATTCAAAGGGGAGGGTGAATCTTTTATTCCCATCATCACTAAATGGCAATAACTTTGTCAAGGGTGGAGAAACCTATCGTTTGCCTGATTATCAAGATGACTTTGATTTTGTTGTCTCCGGTCCTGAAGGGGTTGAAACAATTCAGATCATCGCATCCAAAGAACGGTTCCCAATTCCTGACTGGTATCCTGCATCAGGTCTTATAGATGATGCTGAAGACCGTAATGACTTTATGGATTATATAAACAGCCGTTATTTTGTCCGTTACGATGGACAGCGGTTTGCCTTTGACCGTTCATCGATTTATATCAACGAATGGGAAGATGATTATTATCGTCCTGTCTATTATCCATCATATCCAAGCTGGACTGTTGCCGGTAATGTTTATATTGACTATCCGTATGGCGGTTCGGTGTATGTCAACGGTATCTATTGGGGTATTGCTCCTTTGTATATTCCAAGAATCTATGTCGGTTGGCAGACTTTTACTATTTATGATCCGTATGGATATTGCTGGGAAAGTGATATTCATGTAAGTCGTTATAACACAGTTGTCTTAGATAGAAATATTATCCGTACATCTCCCAATGTGCGGTCAAAATATAAAGAAGTGCGGACAGTCGGATACCGTAATCCGGTAAAAAATGGCTACCCAAAATATAAAGGCACCAAAGTTTTTTCGACAAAAAATAAAACTGTTAAAACGACCAAAGTTTTTACTTCCAAGAAAAAATATGTACGCGGTTCCACTGACGTTGTTAAAACTAAACGGGGATACGAAACAACCGGTAAAACAATATATTCAGGCAATAAACGCTCCACTTCAAAAACTGCTTATGAGAAAAAGGGCAAACGCTCATATGAGGGTTCCTCTAAATCTACCTACCGTAAAAAAACATCTGAGCGGTCGTCAGGCTCTAACGGCACATATAAACGCTCTACCGGTAAAAGTTCAAATTCAGGTAAATCTTCGTCTCATAAATCACCAACCTACGAAAAAAAGAGAACGTCCAAACAGAGCGGCAAGTCTTCCAAAGTTGAGAAAAGAAGCGGTACAAAAAAATCATCGTCTAAAAAAGCTTCTAAAGTTGAAAAACAGAGCAAGAAATCAGGTAAAAGCAGCTCTGGTTCAAGAAGTGGAAGTTATAAGAAATCAGGCGGTTCTCATGGGCAGTCTAAATCGTCAGGGTCAGCTCGCAAAAGTTCATCCGGTAAATCTTCAAGCAGCAGAGGCGGTAAAAGCAAACGATAGATTTTAAACCTTGCGTCTTTTAGGTAATTTGGGTAACTTTCAGAACTGAGGATAATATGAAAAAAATAATAACCTATATAATGTGCTTGTCTTTTGTGATTTTTTCAGTTGGCAGTGTAGCTGCTGTTGAGAAAAAAGTAAAAAAGAATAATAAAAAAACAGAGCAGAAAAAAGTAGAGAAAAAGAAATCTTCAAAGAAAAAGGCAAACTCTAAAAAAGCTGCATCGAAAAAGTCTACTTCTAAAAAAATTAAAAGTAAGAAAAAATATGACAAGATGATAGATAAAAACAACAATGGCATTGATGACCGCAAAGAAAAAACTGTCAAGAAAAAGAAAGCCGCTAAAAAGAAGAAATAATAGTTTTAGTTGAGTTTTTATTATTAATGGTGTTTTTTGTAATATGTGATATAACTATTAATAGAAAATGATTATACTAAAGTATGAATTTTAAATTAGGTGAGTTATTTTGTGGACCTGGCGGTATTGGTTTGGGAGCCAAGAATGCCGTTATTGTCAAAGATGGTTTGGAGTATTTGATTGATCATGCATGGGCTACGGATTATGATAAAGATACTTGTTTAACTTTTAGTGAAAATATTTGTCCAAACAATGCAGACACAGTTTTATGTAAAGATATCCGTAAACTTAAATGGCTATATATAAGCATGAGAATTACGAAATCCTGAATTTATTAGGATATGGTTTAGCAAAATTCAATAAGGAATTTATAAAAGAGTTTGGCTTTGATTCAAAAACTTCTTTTTATAAAAGTATTGTTAATAATAATATTGCAGATACAGTTGGAACCGTTAAGAACAGGCAGGATTTATTCGATCCTTTTTTTGATAATGAAAGGAAAGGTTGGTGGCAAAAAGGGGATGCTTATATTCATAGAAAGATTCTTATTGATTCCCTTTATGGTGAGCTTAATGTAAGAGCATTTGCCAATGTTGTAAAACTGTATATCAGAGAAAAGTTTAAAGTTGTCACGGAAGAGATAGAAGAAATTAGCCCTATTCTCAAAAGTAAATTCAGGCAACTTCAAGAAACAGGTCAAGAAGCAGAATTATTTTTTATGAATAATTTTGAAAACATTGAACAGTTTAGAAATGGTAACTTAGAAGATGCAAGACTTTTTGGTGATGGCTATGATTTTCAGGTTGAGGTCTCAAGCCGGTTTTTCTTGGTAGAAATAAAAGGTTTGCGTAATGGTTATGGAAGTTTGAGACTGACAAAAAATGAATTTTTTAAAGCTAAAGAATTTAAAGATAATTATGGGCTTATTGTTGTTAGTAATCTCGCAGATGTTCCCAAAATGATCTCAGTCTTTGATCCTGCTGATAAACTCAAATTAACCAAACAAACTGTTGTTAATAAACAT
>CALCCW010000195.1:0-3883 GCA_937900185.1 uncultured candidate division Zixibacteria bacterium
GACCACCGAGATCTACACTCTTTCCCTACACGACGCTCTTCCGATCTCAAGAGCTTTGACAGCATCTAAAATTTCAGTCCGTCCGCCATAGTTAAGGGCAAGAGTTAAAATCAGCCCTTTGTTGTTTCTTGTTTTGGAAACAGCCAGTTCAAGAACTTTTCGTCTTACTGTCGGCAGAGAATGAATATGTCCGATAGTGCGAAGTTTGACATCGTTTTTAATGAGTTCTGTTATTTCATTGGTAGTAGTTCTGCTCAATAAAGACATCAAGGCTGAGACTTCATCTTTGGGACGGCTCCAATTTTGAATCGAGAAAGTATAAAGAGTCAAATATTTCACTCCCACATCAGATGCTGCCCTGACAACTTCACGTACTGCCGTGACTCCTGCCTCATGTCCATAAGTTCTTGGTTTGTTTCTTTGAGCCGCCCACCGTCCATTGCCGTCCATTATGATAGCAATATGTTTTGGAATTGACTCTTTGTTTTGTAAAATCTTATCTTTGAGTTTTTCTATATGATCTGTCATTTTTTTCTACACTTATCTCTGAATTTGTATCTCTGAAATAGCTGTTTTCAATCTGTAATATTCTGTTGAAAAAACAGAGCGTCTTGATTTTATTTCATAGATAGAATCAGGAAAAACAAACCCTTCAACAATAATAAATCTAAATATTTTAGATGATCTCTCAATTTTTTCATCATGCATAAAAGACATATACAGCCTTGTTAGAAAATAACGATCCCTATTGATTAGGGCAATACCGACCGGAACTGTAGAATCAAAGTCATGGCTGTCATATCCTATAGCAAGTTCCTCTCCTCCGGTATCATTGGGATAAAAGTTATAAAGATATGAACCGTCAAATATATTTGGATAGCTCATATCAACTAGGTCAATTTTTTTTTCAGAGAGGACTTTTGTGATAATAGAGTCTAATTCGCCAAAGCTGTAAAAGTAACGAGCAATGGTAGAATCAACGATGACCGTGTTGTAGTCATTATCATAAGTTTCGCGGTAGGTTGTCGCTTCAAAGGAAAATTGCAACCCGGCACTAATTGGATTCCGGCTTTTAAATACTTCGTTTGCTCTTTCTTGATAATAGTTTAAAATCTCATCGGTTTCTTCTTGTGCGGCAACAAGTAATGCTATTGAACCAACCATAAGCGAGATAGCAATAATCCATATTTTTATCTTTAGCATTGACATAATCAGGATAATATACTTATTTATAAATATAAATGCCAGCAAACTCTCAAAGAATATCTTAATACTCCGGCACTTTTTTTTAAATAAAACTGTTACAAATACAACAGTAGAATTTTAATCTTACAAACCGGAGGTATTCATGACTGTCAAAGAATTGCTCCAAAACAAATGCTGCACATTATATACAATTGATCAACAATCGACAATTGTAAAAGCAATGGAACACTTAATTCATAATCAGATTAGCTGTCTTCCGATTATTAAGGATAAACATCTAATAGGTATTATATCAGACAAAGATATTTTTAGAGCTATCTTTGAAAATCAGTCATATTTTGATGAATTAACTGTCGGCGATTTTATGGAATCAAATGTTATCATAGGTGTTGCTGAGGATAATATTGAATATATAGCAAACTTAATGACAAAAAATCGTATCCGTCATATTCCCATAGTAGAAAAAAATACGTTAATCGGGCTGGTATCTATTGGTGATATTGTAAAAGCAAAAGAGAAAAATATACAATTTGAGAACAGATATTTAAAACAGTATATATCAGGTTCATACCCCGGTTAAATATAAGAGTTACTACCTTTAAAAAAAGCGAGGTTTTTGCCTCGCTTTTATATCTATAAATCAGAAACCGTTAGATTTCCATAACTTCAGCTTCTTTTTTCACAAGCATTTCATCAATTTCCTTAACATATTTGTCAGTTAATTTCTGAATTTCATCGTGTAAATCGGCTTCTTGATCTTCAGAAATTTCTTTTGTTTTTTGAGCTTTTTTAACATGCTCATTGGCATCACGACGGATATTGCGAACAGCTATTTTTCCATCTTCGGCTGATTTTTTACAATGTCTTGCAAGTTCTTTTCTTCGTTCTTCGTTGAGAGCCGGAATTGGAATTCTAATAGTCGCACCATCGGCAATAGGATTTAAACCTAAATCTGCCTTTTGAATACCTTTAATAATTTCTCCAACTGTTGTTTTGTCAAATGCTGAGACAACTAACAATCTTGGCTCAGGTGCTGAAGCAGTTGCAACCTGATTGAGCGGCATTAAAGATCCGTAAGCATCAACTTTGACAGAATCAAGAAGATGAACTGATGCTTTTCCGGTTCGAATTGATCCTAATTCCTTTGCTGTCGCTTCAACACTTTTGTGCATTCTATCAGCGGCATCTTTTTTCAGTTTTTCTAACATACTTGTAACTCCCGCTTAAAGGTTTAAGCTCTTTATGAAATCAAAGTTCCTATTTTTTCTCCCATTACAACTCTTTTTAAATTGCCCGGAGTATGTAAATCAATTATACGAATCGGAATACAGTTATCTTTGAGCAACGAAATCGCAGTGGCATCAATAACTTTCAATTCCTTCGTTAAAACTTCCATATATTTCAAATTCGGATAGAACTCAGCATTGGCATCTTTTTTGGGATCTGCCGAATACACCCCATCAACATTGGTCGCCTTAATAAAAAGCTCGGCTCCAACTTCGATAGCACGAAGAGATGCTGCGGTGTCAGTCGTAAAATATGGATTTCCTGTTCCGGCAGCAAAAATAGCTAAACGCCCTTTTTCCATATGACGAACCGCACGCCGTCTGATATATGGCTCGGCAAATGCTTCCATACTGATTGCCGACATTACTCTAGTATAAATACCCATTTGCTCCAAAGTATCCATAAGAGCAAGTGAATTTATCACAGTTGCCAACATTCCCATATTGTCGGCAGTCACTCTGTCCATACCACGTTCAGAAGCACCAAGTCCGCGAAAGATATTCCCGCCTCCCACAACAATACCGGTTTCAATACCGAGATCTTTAATTTCTTTAATTTGATGACAGATAAATTCGACAGTTTTTGTGTCGATACCAAAGTTTCCGGATCCCATGAGGGCTTCTCCGGAAACTTTTAATAAAATTCTTTTATAATGAGGGGAATTATTGTCGGATTCCATATTATTCACCTAAGCGAAAACGTGTGAATCGTTTAATACCCATATTTTCACCAAGAGAGCCAATAGTTTTTTTCAAAAGCTCACCGATAGTAATATCATTATCTTTGACAAAAGGTTGTTCCATAAGAACAATTTCGCTTAAATATTTTTCTATTTTACCGTCAACAATTTTATCAATAATTTTTTCAGGCTTGCCTTCGTTTAACATTTCATTTCGGAACATTTCACGTTCTTTGGCAATAAGTTCTTGATCGGCATCTTCTCGGGTCACACAAACCGGATTTGCAGCAGCAATGTGCATGGCAATATCACGGCAAAATGTTTTAAAATTATCGGTACGGGCAACAAAGTCGGTTTCACAATTTATTTCAACCATAACACCAAGTTTATCACCGGGGTGTATGTATGTTGCAATAGCACCTTCAGCAGTCTGACGACCTTCTTTTGAGGCAGCTTTAGCAACACCATGTTCTCTTAAAAATGCGATTGCTTTTTCTTGATCGCCATCAGTTTCTTTTAAGGCTTTTTTACAATCCATCATTCCGGCTCCGGTTTTATCCCGAAGCTCTTTTACCATTTTAGCATTTATTTCCATTTTATATACTTTCTAATACTAATTAGATCGGAAGAGCGTGTGTAGGGAAAGAGTGTAGATCTCGGTGGTCGCCGTATCATTAAAAAAAAAAAAAAGTAAAAAACAGAAAAAAAAAA
>CALCCW010000196.1:0-40502 GCA_937900185.1 uncultured candidate division Zixibacteria bacterium
CTTCCGATCTTGCAGATACTTTGACCCGTACAGGCTATGGTGAAACATCATGTATCGGTCTTGGCGGTGACCCTGTTTTGGGTTCTACATTTGCCGAGATTCTTCTTAAGTTTGAAGAAGATGAAAAAACCAAAGCAGTTGTTATGTGCGGTGAGATTGGCGGAGTGTATGAAGAACTTGCTGCTGATGTTATTCCACAAATGAAAACTCATGTTCTTGCGATGATAGGGGGAGTGCATGCTCCGATGGGAAAACGTATGGGACATGCCGGTGCAATTGTCGAAGGTAAAATGGGAACTGCACAGGATAAACTAAATATGCTTGCTGATGCGGGGGCTCATCCGTGTAAAACATTTTTAGATATCCCCGATACGCTGAAGAAGTTAGGGGTTTAACTTTTTGAAGGGAACTGGCTCGCCTGTTTATTTGTAAGACTAAAAATGTTATGTCAGGTGCTTTCATGCTTTAGCATGATGACACCTGACATTTGAAACGCTGTCAGTTCATTCGCCTAGGCGAACTGAAGCGGAATCAGGAACTGACAGAACGGGAAAGTTTAGAATCGCAGGGCGGAACTCTTTAGGGTGCATCTTTTTATTTATTAAGAATGAAGATATAATTACATTTAGGAGTTTACATGCTTTTTGCGAACTCAAATTCATTTGGGAAAATTTCTTTTGATTATACGGGAGTTGAGTTGGTTGTAGAACATTTTGTTGATAATCAAAATAATGTAGAAAAAATATTAACTCATCCCGGATACCAACATATTTTACTTCATAGTAAAAAATACTCTTCAAGTTCGATAACAGAAGAAGACTTTCAAAATTATTTAGAGGGTAAAAAAGAAGGGTTTGATTTCTCTCATGTTAAGGAGCGAGAAGATGAGTATAACAAAATATTGAAATATTTAAAAGAAAACGAGCAAGAAATATTAAATGAATATGCGAAACTATGTCTAAAATATCTACCGGATGATTATCAGCAGACAGCATCTATTTATTATGTAATCGGCGGATATAATGGAATTGCTTTTAACGATAAGATATGTATAAATATTGACTACAAACAATTCAGAAAGAATTATAAGGAAATCAAACTATATATTGCCCATGAACTATTTCATATCGGTTTTGAGAAATACCAACCATTACCGGATATTTTTAAAGCTAAAACAGTCAGAGGTTTAAAATCAATTGTATTGATGATGACTATGAATGAGGGATTGGCAACATTGACTCCATATCATAAACGATTAAAAATAAACGAAATTTCAGATTTTGATTACCAAGTATTACTTGATACTGTTAAAATAAAAGAAAAAGTGAATCAGTTTAATTCAGTCATAAAATATTTAGATGACAATCTTGATAAAGATATAACGAATGAAATATTAGAGAATGTTTTGGGGCAATGTTCCGGTGACAGACTTTTTTATACTGTAGGCTGCTATATGGGTTTGAGGATTGAAGAAAAATATGGGAGTGGCAAAATACGAAAATTAGTAAAAGAGGGACCAAGTAAATATTTTAAGACTTATTATCAATTTTAGCAGAGCAGTTTTCTCTATCCCTAAGGTTTGTTGATAAAGTCCAAAATGAGTTTCAGTACCCTTTTCGCTTAGGCGGACTCAGAGAGACTATAAAGTTGAATGCAGGTCGTATAAAGACATGCATATTTTAATATTTTTCATTTTCATGAATTTGTAACTCTTCCAATATCATGTCTTTGAGTAAATTTATTTCTTCATTGTAATTAACATTTTGGTCATCTTTATATGCAATCTCTGATAGGATCTCAAAAATGAAGTTTTCTTCGCCGAACTCTTTCCAGTCATTGAGTAGAAACTTATTTTGATGGGTTCCAAATTTCAGTTCCATACGATGTCTATTCATTCGAGAGTCAATATCGGTAGAAGTGTCAATTAAGATTTTACTATTTATCACATTCTTAATTTGAAAAACACCCATAGTTGATTTTTTCTGGCGATATGCATCTTTTAACTCTTTTTTTGTCTTCATTTTAAAAATCCTATTTGTGAAATAATGCCGTTAAGATAATGTACTACATTAAACTTGTGTAACTAAGCTTATTTAAAAGCTCCCCACAATTCATAAAATAACTTTTTTGCTGTAATCGCATCACACTCTGGTTGATACAGCAAAATTGGTTTGTTTTATGAAATAGCGTTTTTTTATGATTTAAGAGTTCAGACAGTTCCTGATTTTGATTTATCAAAATTGTGAACTGTCGATAAATTGTCAGTTCTCAATCCTCCTAGGCTTATAAGGAACTGACATAACAAGTTAAGACGAAGGCGTTCACCGTTCACTAAAATCTGTAAACCGTAAATACAAACATATTCTATATTTTCAAAGTTAGTAAATAAAATCCGTTTGGGAAGATTCAGTATGATTTATAAAGGCAGATTTATATTGAAATTGCCTTAATTATATGGTATACAATGATAAACTGATATATAAAAGATAGAAATTATGCCACTTTTTAATCTTTCTCAAATTGAAGAAAAAGTTCTTTACGAAGGTTACCATGGTAAAGTTATGCATGGTGATAGAATTACTGTCGCTCATATACGAGTCAAGGCAAACTCCCCCTTACCAGAACATCAGCATCCCCATGAACAAATAATGAACCTCATTGAGGGAGAATTTATATTTACCGTAGATGGAATTGAATACCATATGAAAGCCGGCGAGTCGTTTGTGATACCATCCAATGTACCTCATTCAGCCAAATCAGTTACTGATTGTTATATTGTTGATGTATTTACTCCGATAAGAGATGATTGGAAATAGATGAGAGAAAAGGACAGGTCAATATATACTCCATTTTAAGCAAAAAACTTCCAAATTATAAAGGTTGCGGATTATTTGAAATTCTTGTACATTCAAAACCATAAAAATTGAAATATTAAAATGAAAGACTACAAAATGTCATTATTTAAAAACATGTTTTTCGTAGTAATGTTCGCTTTATTGGTTGTCGGATGTTCAAACCAAGGTGGAACATCACAAGATTTTTCAGCTCAAATTGCAGCTTCTGATGCCGGATTTGCATCATTACAAAAACTTGACTGGGCAGGTTATGTCGCTCAAGTCGAACCGGAAGGTGTAGCCAAGTTCCGTGCGACCCTTATGCCGGGTATTGAAAAAATGGTATTAGCTTCTAAAACAGATTCAATAAATCTTTTTGGAAAAAACTTTAATTCTCAAGAGATTCAAGATTTAGACTCAAATGCTTTTTTTGTAGAAATAATGAATATGGTCTCTGAAGTTTCTCCTGAAATTAAAACAACATTCAGTAATATGGTTAACACAACAATGGGGGCAGTTCCCGATGGTGACTCGCTTGTATATATTGTGGTTAAAACAAGTATGATGATTGGTCCTCGTTCTGTTGACGAAATGAATATTCAGTCTGTTGTGAGTTCTGATGATGGCTGGAAATTAAGAATGTCTCCAAAAATGGACGGTATTGCTATGATGCTTGCTCAGGCGTTTCCAAGATAAGCCCTGACTTTTCTGTTGAAATCTTGAGTAAACGTAGTATATTATATATATGAAACCGGTAATTCATTTAGGCTTAGAATTTCACCGCCGTCAGGTGAAAAATGTAATCTAATATAGACTCTTTGTTGCAACAATAGACAGTGTTTGAGTATTAATTAAACAAGGAGAATAAAAATGAATTCTAAGCATCATCCGGCTGAGCCGTTTCGTATTAAATCAATAGAATCAATTAAACTACTTTCTGAACAAGAAAGAGCTTTAAAGCTCAATAAAGCTCATAATAATATATTTAAGTTAGATGCTGAAGATATTTATATTGATCTTCTGACTGATTCCGGCACGACAGCACTTTCTAACAAGCAGTGGGCTGCAATTATGCTTGGTGATGAGTCGTATGCGGGGGCAAAATCTTTCAAATGGTTTGAAAAAGCTGTCAAAGATATTTTTAAACACAAATACGTAATCCCGACTCATCAGGGGCGGTCTGCTGAAAATATAATGTTTTCAACGATTGTAAAACCGGGGCAGTATGTGTTCAACAATACTCATTTTGATACGACTAAAGGGAATACATTGCACAAAGGCGGAATTCCGCTTGATTTCCCATGTATACAATCAAAAGATAATTCCGACTTTCCATTTAAAGGGAATATGGATGTTTTAGCATTAGAAGAAGCGATATTAAAACATGGTGTTGATAAAATTGCCATGGTTATGATGACCATTACGAATAACTCTGTCGGGGGACTTCCTGTTTCTATTGAAAATATTCGCGAAGTTTCGGCGTTGTGTAAGCAGCATAATTTGTTATTCTATTTTGATTGTGCCAGATTTGCCGAGAACGCTTTTTTTATAAAAAGAAATGAACCGGAATTTGCAGATTCTTCTATTGAAGAAATTACCGCTGAAATGTTTGAGCTTGTAGATGGTGCTTTGATGTCTGCCAAAAAAGACGGTATGTCAAATATCGGCGGTTTTATTACCCTTAATGATAAAAAACTGCATGAAAAACTAATAGAACTTATGATTATAGTTGAAGGGTTTCCTACCTATGGTGGGTTGACCGGACGTGATATGGAATGTTTGGCGGTTGGATTTTATGAGGTGATGGATGAAACATATTTGGAATACCGTATTGGTCAGGTGAAATATTTGGGTGAAAAACTCAAAGACGTAGGTATCCCGATCGTAGAGCCAACCGGTGGGCATGCTGTTTTTATCGATGCGGGTGTATTTTTATCTCATATCCCGGCTGAGGAATTTCCGGGGCAGGCATTAACTGCGGCATTTTATCTTGAAGGCGGGATTCGAACTGTGGAAATAGGTTCGGTTATGTTTGGGGAAAAAGATTCAAAAACCGGTAAAGCGATACTTGCTCCGCGTGAAATGGTTCGTTTGGCTATTCCAAGACGTGTTTATACTGCCTCGCATATTGATTATATTGTTGAAACTGCAAAAAAAATTGTTGAGAAAAAAGATACTCTTTGCGGATATAAAATTACAAAACAGCCAAAGTTTTTAAGACATTTTACCTGTGATTTAGAAAAGTTAACCTCACAGAAGATAAAATCTTAATATATAGGTGTCATGTAAGCAGATTGTGCGTTTTTAATTCCAATAGTATGAATGTTTTTTCAGGGTAAATCAAAACGGAAGATAATGTAAACAAAAAGTTAAATGACGGTAAACATCTGTAATTCAGTAAGATAATAACATTTTTATCTCGAAATAGAGTCTTTGGCGTTGTTCTTGCTTTAAAGTTCGTAAAGAGGTACTTTGAATTATAATTTCTTACAAAGACTGTCTTGACAATCTTCGTGGAACTTTATATAATATAGCGGTTTATACTAATAGAAAGGATACTTTATAGCTCGTAGTTAATTTAATTATGTGAACTGACATTTTAATAGGTGTAACTATTATTTTGAACGAGCTTTATTGTAACCAAAATCTTACAAAAGCACGATTTTTCAATCGTAGCTTATTGTCTAAATTTATAATTTTTACTATATTTGTTTTTTTTGTCAGCAGTTTAACAGATGCCTCAGAAAATGCACGTATAGTTAGTTCTGCCAACTCATCTCTTACAATTCAAGTACAAATCATTCAGACAAATTTACATACTTATATTTCTGAAAAAAATGAGATAAGCTATTATCAATCGCTTGTTTTGGCTGTTCCATACAATGGAGATATAACGCTTGCGGGGTTACATCTTGGAACATTGAAGGCGTTTTCTCAAACTCAGCAATTTCCTCTTGCCGGTGGTCGGGATAAAATAATTGAATTTTCAGACCCTCTTTTTGTACGGGGGGAAAAACTTATTACTGTTTATATTTTTCCGGTTACTCCAAGCGGGGTATATGATGAAGTCGAATTTACTGTTCAATTTTCAGGGACAACATCAAACGGAAAAGCAGTGTCGGTTGATTCACCTTTTGAAAAAATGTTATCAGCATCAGTGCTTAATTATGAACAGTCAAAACAGTTTGCTCAAGTTCCTATTCAGTCATTGGCATCTGGGGCAGAATCGGGACCGTTTGCTGAAAATTCTGAATGGATAAAAATAGAAATCAATAAAAATGGTTTGTATAAATTAACCGGAGCTCAGCTTGATGCGTCCGGTTTGTCTGTTACCGGAGAAGCATCTGCATCTATTCATTTGTACAACGGTGGTGGAGTCCAACTACCGGTTCTAAATGAAATAGAGAGACCTTTATTTGAAGAAGTTGCAATCAAAGTTATTGATGGCGGTGACGGAATATTTGATAGTAATGACTATATATTATTTTATGGTGAATCTGTTAACAGATGGGTGTATGAAACTGCCCAAACTGTTTTTAAAACTCATTCTTATACTGAAAGAAATGTATACTGGCTGGATGTTTCATCACTTACTTCGGGTTTACGAATACAATCATCAGATGCATCAATAAATGGAGTTGTGAACGGGTCTGTTTCGCAAACTCTTGATCAATACACTCGTCGGGTGCATATAGAACAGAATAATATACTCCGTCGATGGAGTGATAATAGAATTAGTGATTATTATACTTGGTACTGGACAAACGATAATAATTTATCATTTTTTGTATCTACTGAACACATTTTGACAGATGATACTGTACGTGTGATTTTGGATGGTATAACAGGCGATACAACCGGCTCCAGTGATGAGAATGAAGCTATTAACTTTTATGTGAATGGTATCAAAGGAATTAATGGAGTTTGTGTCCCTCATTCAGGATGTACTTATAGTTCGACATCATTTGTTGATGGGGCTAATTCTATTGATATGTCTATGATGTATTATTCTATTTCTCCTCCATATTTTAATTATATGGAGTTAGCTTACCGAGCTTATAATCAACCGATAAACAATCAACTTGATATAACATTAGGGGTACTTTCCGGGAATGCAGAGATTGAAGTTATCAACAGCTTTACATCAAATCCTCTAATTTTCGATATTTCTAATACTACACATCCAAGAGAACTTCTTATTCCATCGTATGGAAATAATAGATTTTCTTTTTATGATAGTTTGTCTTCTGCAAAGTATAACCGATATTTTCTTACTCCTGAATCTCAGAGTTTAACTCCTTATGCTTTGACATTTGTTTCAACTAATGATTTGTATACTTCTTCAAGTCAAGTTGACTTGATTGTTATCTCTCCAAGATTTTTGCAGGCTTCTTTAGGGGAATATATCAATTATCGAACCAGTAGTGGTTATGCCATCCAATCTGTTTCGGTAGAGGATATTATGGATAATTTCGGATTTGGCTTGTATGACCCTGCGGCGATTCGTGATTTCTTGAAAAATAGTTATGAAAATTATCCAGATCCTAAACCGTTTGGGGTTTTATTTGTAGGTGATGCCAACTACGATTTTTTAAATAATCTTTCTACTAATATGCCGAATTATGTCCCACCGTTTACACATCAATTTGACCATACATCATCAGATGACAACTATGTGTATTTTGGTGATTTTGGACTTATTGACTCAGACACTTCTTATAGCCCTTCAACTAATAGAGGATTTGATATGATGACAGCCCGTTGGGCTATACGTACGAGTGCTGATGTACAGGTAATTACGGACAAAATAAAATTATATGAATCAGATAATGATTTTGGGAATTGGAGAGACAATGTCACTTTGGTTGCTGACGATGAATATGGAACATTGGATAATGAATATTTTCATACAACTCAAACAGAAGAATTAGAGAAGTATCATCTGCCGCTTTCTTTCAATCGTAATAAAATTTATCTTTGGGAGTATCCTTTTGTTAATGGAGAGAAACCTGAAGTAAATGATAAAATTGTAGCCGCTTTTAACAATGGTTCTCTGTTGGTGAACTATGTTGGTCATGGCAATCCTGATGTATGGGCTCATGAAAATGTTTTTAACCGCAGCAGTGATTTGCCAAGGTTGGAAAATTTTTCAAAGCTTCCATTAGTCATTGCCGCATCTTGTGCTATTGGTTTTTATGATGATCCATTGCGGGAAGGTATGGCAGAAGAATTATTGTCGATGCCGTCCGGTGGTGCTATTGGGATAATCTCGGCTACCCGATTGGTTTATTCTTCAGATAATGCTCAGTTTAATAGGAAAATTTATGATATATTATTTGCCGATAATTCACTTTCGATGAATGAAGCATTATATACGGCAAAATTGGAGCGGCAATATCTTGGTTCGGTACCGAGACCGCAAATAAATGACAGGAATTATCTTTATTTTGGGGGACCTTTTGTAAAATTAGCAAAACCGCAATATAAGATTAATTTTTCGACACAGCCAGATTCATTAATTGCTTTAGGGCAAACAGCAGTTGCCGGAACTGTTGTAGATAATAACGGGTCACCTATTTTGGAAAATGGAACTATAGAAATAAATGTATTGGATTCCAAACGGGATAAAACATATCAATTAAAAAATTCAATTGGTCAGGTTACAAATGAAGTTGATTATTCAGTAAACGGTCCGACAATTTTTAAAGGGTCAGCTTCTGTGACAAATGGTGAGTTTGAGTTTCAATTTGTACCGCCATTAGATATTGGATTTGGTGGAGAAGGTGCTCAAATATCAGTATATGCTTTCTTTAACTCAGTAGATGCATCCGGCTTAATTGATTCAATATCTATTTCTGATTCTATTGCGGTTTCCAGTGATTCTGTCGGACCAGCAATTGAAGCTCTGTTTTCAGAGCATCAGAATTTTCTTTCGGGAGATAATATCAATGAAGGGGAATCGTTGATATTACAAATTTCAGATGAATCGGGTATTAATTTAGCGGGTGGCTTGGGGCATGGGATAACATTGGAGATTGATAATCAGCCTGAAAAACTGCTGAATCTTTCGCAATATTTTAGATATGATCAGGATTATTATAATAAAGGCACATTGGAATTTCCGCTTGATGATCTCGGCGTAGGGGAGCATTCATTTAAGGTAAAAGCATGGGATAATGCCAATAATTTTGCCACTATAGATTTTACGGCTGAAATAAAGTCGAATGCATCGTTACAGATAGTTGATTTGCTTAATTATCCAAACCCAATGAGAGAATCTACCCGTTTTTCATTCAGTTTGACGCAAGCGGTTGATAATTTTGTGTTGGAAATATTTACACTTTCAGGGAAAAAAATAAAAACTTTTACTCGGCAGTCTCTTGAGCCGACCTATTATGACGATATAGTATGGTATGGTAAAGATGTTGACGGCGATAGAGTTGCCACCGAAGTATATATATTTAAAGCCACGGCATATCCGTCTGAAGGCGGGGATAAAGTGGAATCATTTGGTAAAATAATTTTAGTTAATTAAATATTTAGGAGAATTTATGAAACGATTAAAACTTTTACTCTCTTTGACTACCTTCTTGCTGTTATTTGGGTTAGCATCGCAGACTTATGCTGATATTTCAGATGCGGCATTGTTATATTTGCGAATAGCCCCCGGTGCGAGAGCTGCCGGTATGGGAGAGGCGTTTGTTGCTATTGCTGATGATGCTACCGCAACGCATTGGAATCCTGCCGGTTTAGGTGCCTCACCATTAGCTACGAACTGGCAAAATAAAAATGTTCCTGTCAATTTGCAGCCGATTACTGAAATGGCGACAGTTAAAGCACGAGGTGGGTCGGGACATAATCAATTTGACATTTGGACAATCTCTGCTGAGGGTCTTGCACGATTTGATAATCATAAATGGTTTACTTACGAGGTATTTTCTACCAGAACAGACCAAACAGTACCAGAGATTGTAAAAACTTATTTTAATATTGATAATGACAATGACCTTGCTGTGGCGGTCGCAAAAGTTGCCGAAGAAAATTCTTCTCGTTCATATAAAGATGTAACAGAATTCACATCTAAAGTTTTAGCTGCGGTGCCTGATAGTTACACTGATAAAGAGGGGTTGGTGCTTGGACTTGATTCACTGAAGATTCTTTATTTGGAATGCCGTATTAACTGGAGCCGATATATTGAAGCAGAAAATATTTTTAAAGACGGTTTCAAAGATGAATCACTTTCTGAAAAAGAGATTGACCGCATAAATTTTGCGGTTGAAAAAGCAAAAACCCGTTTTATTCCCGAAGAATTAAAAATTAAATATTCCAGTCTGTTTTCAGGTAATATAACAACTATTGATGCTATCGGTACAACTCTTTTGATAGGTACTGATAATGGTTTTTATACTTTTGACGGTCGTAAATGGCGTACATTTACCACAGAAGATGGTCTTCCATCTATGAGTATTCTTTCGATTTCTAATGTTGGTCCATCTGCTTATGTCGGAACCGATAAAGGTCTTGTGAAATATAGCGGCAAGACTCTTTCAAAAGTTTCTCTTCCTGAGGAAGCTGAAAACGGAGTTGTTACCAGTATTGGTGCAACCAACAGTACAAACATATGGGCTGTTATTAATGGAGAACTGTATCATAATAATAAAACTGAGTGGTCAAACAGCCATACATATATTGCTGAATTAGATGATACTTTTGAATCTATTGCAGAAAAAATCTCAATCTTTAAAACTGAGTCTGAAATAAACCTAATTGCAGAAAGAATTAGATCATTAAATTCGGGTCTTATTGAAGCTGAGGAATCAGAAGTTTCAGGTGATAAAACTGTTCAAGATGGTGATACTACTTTGGCAAAACAAACAGTAGAATCCGATTCAGTTGTAACAGAAGAAGTCAAAGATGCTGTTGAACCACAGACAACCCATATTCCAACTGAATTTACGATTGAACCGGGGAAACCGATTGTAGTTCCCTATGCACTTGGTATAAAAGGGAAAATAAATAAAATTTTCTCTATTGGTTCTGAGAAGATATGGATAGCAACAGATTATGGATTGTATATGTTTAAAAATGGAGAATGGAAAACCCCGGGGTATCAAACTATTGCTGCCACTGCCGGTCAAACTCTTGAAGATATTGCTTCTAATGACAAACATCCAATACTTGAAACAGCAGAGTATGTCAAATTGCTATCAGAAATTAATGAGATAGATACATCAATAGCCCTTACTGATGGACAGAATCTAAAAGTTTATAAAAATCCTTTAGCTTATCAAGTAAATGATATCTCATCAAAAGGCGGTGGTCTTTATATTGCTACAAAACGTGGAATTTATGAATTGTACAATAATTCGTTATCAAAAGTTGATATTGGAGGCATGGGTAATTCTAATATCTTAAATGTAAAAACAACCGGAGAGGAAATCTGGTTTGCTTCTGATAAGAAAATTGCTATTAAAGCCAGTGGACGTTCTGATATCTCTCTCATGTACGCTAAATGGCTTCCGCAGCTTGCTGATGATATGTATTACATGTTTATTGCAGGAGTCACAAATATAGGTGGATTTGGTACCGTCGGATTTAATGTTACTTACATCAATTATGGAGAGGTAGTGAGAACAGGTACAAATCAAGAAAACTTAGGTACTTTTGATCCTTTTGATGTAGCACTTACTGTTTCTTATGGAGGTTCATTAAGAGATAATCTTAAGGGCGGGTTATCCGGGAAATTTATATTTTCTCACTTAAGTCGCTTGGGGGCAGGTGAAGAGCAGGGTACCGGTACTGCTACCGGCGTAGCTATTGATGCCGGATTATTATGGAATATCAGTAAACGGATTAATATCGGTGCTGCATTAACTAATATTGGACCGGATATTTCATATATCGATGCCGGACAATCTGACCCTCTGCCAAGAAATTTAGCTCTTGGTGTTAAAACAAATTTATTGAGTTCAGAATATAGTCATGCTATATTCACTGTTGAAGTAAATAAATCGTTAGTTGGTGTAAATGATGGATTTAGAGAAGAACTCAAACAGTTAGTAATTAATGGTGGATTTGAGTATGGTTATTCAGATATTTTTGCTGTTCGCGGTGGATATATTTGGGATGATGAAGGTGATGTGAAGACTATTACGCTTGGCTTTGGTGTAACTCCTTTAGATAATTTTAAGTTTGATTTTGCATACATTCCAAGTAATACTAATGCACCATTAGCTAATACATTACGGATATCAATGCAGATTATTCCGTAGGTATGAGTTTGAAGATATAGGAGAGACAAATTGTTGTCAGGAAGACTGCTTAGAAAAATAAATTTTGTTATATTTTTTCTTTTTGCGGCAACACTTACCGCTGCCGCAAAAGGAAATTTATATAAGATGAAAAAAGTACCGTCGGAGTCGGTACAAGGGGAAAATAAGGTTGTTCATCAATGTTTATCTTCTCGAACAGGTGGGCTGTTAAATAAATACCTCCAACGTGATAAACCATGGTCGCTTCCCAAACAAGCATTAGCGGCTGATTTTTTGGATACTGTTAAGGTGTTGGTACTTAGGTTCAATTTTCAGCCTGAAATACCGGACGATCCAAATACAACCGGAATCGGTCAAATGAATTTGTCCCCATACAATGAAGAGGAACTTCTGGCAACTGTCGGACATTTAGTTGACCCGCCTCCGCATAATACAGCTTATTTTTCATCACATATACAGGCTTTATCAAATTACTATGAAGTAGTCTCAGAGGGCAAGATAACCCTTTCTTGGGATGTGTTCCCGCCACAATCAGATTCTGTCTATCAACTTCCGTTTCCGATGAATCATTATGGTAAATGTGATTTTTCAGAAGTTGTTGGTGGATTGGAAAATTATTTTCAAGATGCTATCAGACTTGCCGACACGACATCGCCGGAAATTGATTTTTCACAGTATGATGCTGTCTTTTTGTTTCATGCCGGTTCCGACAGACAAAATGATATTGGTTTTCCGGAAACATGCAATGACCTTTTTACCGGATATATTAAATATTCCAGTGAAGATACTGTCTTTGTTGACGGCGGTTCGGCATATGTAACAAGTGCCTTACTTATGCCCGAGCAGGCATCACAGGATAATCGAGCCACGGCACTCAATGCGGTGATGGCTCATGAATTTGGTCATCAGCTTGGTTTGGTTGACATATACAGTACCGCAACCTTTATGAGTCAGCTTGGTGATTTTGCCTTGATGGACAACAATGGATTTGGTACAGGTGTTGATTTTGGATTTCCGGTAGGACGTACTTTTGGAGCTCTTCCAGTTTTTCCAACGGCTTGGTCTCGGGCGTATCTTGGATTTGTTGATGTTGTCGATTTTAGACAGGGAACAGATATCCAACTTGCCGCTGCTGAAGTTGTTTCATCGGGGATAAAAGTTGCCCGTGTTCCGATTTCGGATAAAGAATATTATCTTTTGGAAAATAGAAATATTGAAGTCGACGGTAAAGAGACCGGTGTACAAGCTGACACAATTACCGGTGTTTTATTAGGTCCTGCTTATTGTGATGTGTGTGATACAAATATAAATGGAAATATAACTGACATTAAACGTTCTAATGAATATGATGCTTTAATTCCCGGGTCGGGATTGCTTATTTACCATGTAGATGAAAAAGTCGCAGGGTTGGATTATAACTTTGACGGTGAATCTAATTTTGAAGATAATCAGCTTCAATGGGTACGTGACCTTCATGGTAATACAGTGAATAGGTTTATCACTCTTGTTGAAGGTGACGGTTTTGTGAATTTTGGAGGATTTTATCGTTCAGGATTTGGAAGTGCTGAAGATATGTACCGCGATGACCGTAACACATCCTTTACACCGAATTCAAATCCACAAACTATTGATAATACCGGAAATGACACACATATTGCAATAGATAAAATCACAAGAGTCTTAGATACCACTTTGGCAAAACCAAAACTTATGGACTCACTTATGCAGTTTAATGTTACTACCGAAGACCTTGTGCAGGGCTTTCCTGTTCGAGCGGGTTCTCCTATACGTTCTGATAATACAGTTATTCCATTATCACCGATTGCAGATGATTTGAATCATGATGGAGTAGATGAGCTTATTTATGTCTCCGGTGATTTATTGTCGGTTGTGACTACCGATGGTCAGGATTTCTTAGATGAGATTGACCCATGTGGATGTCCTCCATATTTAGATTCATCATTTGCTACTATTCATCCGGGTAGGCTTAATACAGTACCGCTTTTTGTGAAACTGACATCAGATGCATACACTATTCCTGTTACAGGACAATTTGTTGATGATAATGACCCGAATAAACTGATAGCCATTGGTCAGCAGGGTCGAATTAATATTTATAGTCTTACAGACGATAATGACGATGGACAGGCGGAGTCGATTAATTCTTATCCAACAGCTCTTTTGGGTAATCCGATTGCCTTAACTTTTGGAGATACATTGTTTGCTTTGACAGATAAAGGAATTATTCTACGTAAGGATTCATTGATTTCTTCTTATAAAAATCTTGGACGGTTTGACAATGATGAATATCAGGGGATTTGTCGAGTAGATAGTGGTCTTGCTCTGCTTGCCGGTGATTCACTTGAAACGATGGTGTATTATACTGACGGAAATGTAACTGACTCTTTGGCTTTAGGAAATCATTATACGTTAGGTCCTATATATGTTGATTTAGATTTAGACGGTTCTAAAGAACTTGTTGCTGCCACTGAAGATGGGAATTTAATTTTGGTTTCAATAAATACAGCATTGGAAACAAATAATATATCAATTAAAAACCAAAAGAACACAGGGTACACGTTTACAGTGAATCCAATAGTCTCGGACGTTGATTTAGACGGTTATCCTGATATTGTGTTAGGCGGTACAAATGCTGTGTATGCTTTTAACTACGAATTGACAACAAAGACATCATTTCCATTTGAAATAAATAAAAAATATCAAACAGATAAAGTTATAAGTGCTTTAATTTCTGCTGATATAGAAAAAGGCGGAAAACCGGAACTTATTTTGCCGACAGAAATAGGTAATTTATACTCTTTTGGTGATGAAGAAACCTATGGTTTTCCTCTTTCAGGCGGAGAACAGGTGATAGGGTCAGCGGTGTTTTTAAATGACAGTACCGGTGGTAAACTTGGATATCTTGGTGCTGACGGCTGGTTTTATTTGTGGCATGTTGATTCCGATTCTATTTCAAACTTTTGGACAATGGCAGGGAGTAACCCAACCGGTAATTTCAATTTTGAATCATCAAAACTTGCATCTGCAAAAACGTATACAGATAAACTTCCAAAAAAATCATTTTATAATTATCCAAATCCGGTTACAACCGGCAATACTACGATACGTTATTTCTTGGGAGAAAATGCCAACTCAGTTGAACTTGCAATTTTTGATTTAAACGGTCAGGAAATAGAGAGACTTTCCGGACCTACTATCGGAATGGTTGATAATGAAATAATATGGAACTGTGCAGGGGTTACTTCCGGTATCTATCGGTGTGTTATCTCTGTGGAGTTTGCCGGTGGAACAGAAACATCATATACTGATATTTCGATTATTAAATAAGGATGTACAGATGAAAAAATATTTACTTTTTACAATTCTATTGATATACCCGGTGTTGTCTCATGCGTCTGAATTTTTGCAACAGTCAGAATTTGATATTGTACAATCTGAAATTAGGTATTCGCTTATGAATAATAAAACAGCTTCTCAAAAGTTCCAAGATACCGACTCAGATGAAATTTCCTATTCCGGCGGAACTGACTCAGAGGGGAATAATAGATATAAATCTCCGGGGAAAGCCTTTTTGATGTCTATTTTAATTCCTGGTTGGGGGCAGCATTATACGGGCGGGAGTACAATAAAATCTCTTGCTTTTTTTGGTACTGAAGTTGCGAGTTGGGTTTTTTATTTTAAATTACATAATGATGCTGACGACTTGACTACAGTGTTTGAACAGTTCAATGATGAACATTGGATTGAATCCCGTTATGATTCGATGCTGGCATGGACATACCCGGATAGAGATACAGATCCCGGGCTTTATCCTGAACTTAGTCACCATCTACCTGATACAAAAACTCAGCAGTATTATGAAATGACCGGTAAATATGATCAATTCTCATGGGGTTGGAATGATGCTGTTTTGCTCTCAGATAATACGACTTATGAAGATTACAACTCGATTGATTCTTTCCCACGAGTAAATACTCCTGCCACGGTTCCATATTCAGCTAATAGGTTTAAATATGAAACAATGCGTAATGATGCTAATAATAAATATGACCAAGCTCGTAAAATGATTTATGTCTCAATGCTGAATAGAATGATTTCGGCATTTGAAGCAATGATAGCAGCCAAAAAAAGCAACAGAAATAGGAACGATAGTTCTTTGTTGTCATCTTTGTCGGCGGAAGTATCATATAGAAGTTATTATGTAAGACGAGATACTCCGTTTTTTAATCTGAGCATGAAGTTCTAAGAGGAATAAGTATGTGTAAAACATATCAATTTTTATTTTTTATTTTTTTATCTGTTTTCATAACTATCCCAATTTCAGCATCAGCAATAGAGATGAAGCAGACACCAATACAAACAGAGTTCAAAAATTCTATTTTATTGGCATCTGATAATTGGAATCTTAATGATAATGGAAAAAAAGAGGTTCGCAACGGAGTTGCGGTTCAGCAGAACATATCAGGGAAAAAATCAGCATTTAAGGCAGCATTATATTCTGCTTTACTTCCGGGGTTAGGGGAACATTATGTTGGGAAGCGTACAAAGGCAAAAGTTTTTTTTGCAGCTGAAGCGATGACATGGATTAGTTATATTGCTTTTCATACCTATGGTGTGTGGAAAAAAGATGATATGATTCGTTTTGGAGCAGACAAAGCGGGAGCGTCACTTGATAATAAAAGTGATGAGTATTTTGATTGGGTGGGATTTTATAACTCATCGGAAGAATTTAATGCTTTAGGACGAGTTTCAGACCCTGAGCGTGCGTATTTAACAGGTTCTGAAAATTATTGGCAGTGGACATCCGAGGAAGACCGGAATGATTTTAGGTCATATAAAAACAGCAGCCGCACCGCATTTGACCGTGCCAATTTTATGATAGTTGCTGCAATAAGTAACAGAATTATTTCAATTATTGATGCGATTAGAGATGCAAAACATGTTAGTAGAAGTGAAAAAATTGATATTTCTAATAATAAATCTTATAACTATAAATTAGCAATTGATCCATTGAGCTATAACCGACAATTTACATTAACTGTCATGACCCCATTTTAATGGAAAAAATAATGCGGATTCTTTTATTGATGACACTGTTGTTGTCATTGGGTTGTTCAACAGTCAAAAAAAAAGTTGCTCAAGAAGAATTATCGCAGGATATAAAAATCAATCTTGTTTTTGAAAAAGAAATTAAAGGGAGCATACTCAGTGTATCTTTAAGTAAGCCCTATGGTTTAGCAATGGATTTTCAAGGTGATATTTTTGTTACCGATGCGGGTAATAATCGTATTGTGAAATTTGATTCAGCGTTACACCCCATAAGAGAGTTTGGAGGATTTGGCTCCGATGAAGGGCATCTCAATTTCCCGACATATCTTACATTTGATAATGGGTTAAACCTTATGGTGTCAGATGAGAAAAATCAGCGTGTGGTACGGTTCAACTCACGTCTTTTATATGTAGATCAAATTTTATTTTCAGATGAAGATGACCCGCTCAAGTTTGGGTATCCGTCAGGGATTTCTTTTACAAACTACGGGGAAACATGGATTGCTGACAGAGATAATAATCAAATAGCAATTTTTAATAATATTGGTAAATATTCACATTCTCTTGGGCAGTTTGGTTATTCAGGCGGGCAGTTATCATCTCCGGAAAAGATTGTCAGGGACAAAAATAATGATTTTTTAGTTTGTGATGCCGGGAATAACAGAATTGTACGTTATGATGAATATGCAAATTATATAAATGAATATACCCTTGATTTATTTGAATATCCTCAATCACTTGCAATTCATGATGATAAAATATTTGTTTTAGATTCATATTCCGGTTCTATTTTCTGTTTGTATAAAAATGGTCAGTTTATCGGTGAAATAGGAGCAAAATTATTAGGTGATAAAACAAAGCTGTTAAATCCTTCTGACATACTTTTTATCTCAAACGATAGAATTCTCATTTCTGATACCGGCAATGATAGGTTAATTATCGGTAAGCTCATTATAGAAGAATAACCGGTTTTCGTTATGCTTCGATTTATTATAACGATTTTCTTGTCTTGTTCCCTTTTTCAAAACATCACCGCCGCTCAAACAAAACTTCTTTTAGTTGGTGATAAAATTCAAAAACATATTTATATCAATACACACTTTATAGCAGAAAATTCCGATACGCTCATTTTGAACAATACAATTTTACAGCGAAATGCAGACTATCGTTTTAATAAAAAATTTAAGAGATTTGAACTATTGTTTGAACATACTTCAGATAGTGATAGTTTGATCGTCGTATACCGATTGCTTCCAAACTGGTTACAGCAAAGATATGGGCAGGCACTTCCGGAAATAACCCCTAAAACGAAAACATCGACGATAGTATTTCCAACAAAGAGTAAAAGATTGAAAAGTACAGAGTCTGATATAACTTTGGGTGGTTCTAAGTCATTCAGGTTCTCATCATCAAAATCTGGTAATGCCGGTTTTAACCAAACCTTAGATTTAAATTTGTCGGGACATCTTGCTAAAAATCTTACACTTAAAGGGACGATTTCTGACAGAGGGTACAACCCTTCATATGGCACATCAAACAGCCGTCTTAATGAACTTGATAAAATAAACCTTAAGGTAGAGTCACCTAATTTTTTGGCACAGATAGGTGATATCGTCTTAAGGGGGACAAAAAATAGTGGAATACGGGAGAAGAAAATATCAGGGTTAGACATGTCAGTGCATAATAAAAATATGCGTTTGGGTATAACTGCCGCCAGACCAAAAGGGCAGTATAATTCTGTTTCATTTCTTGGTTCGGAAAACAAACAGGGACCGTATCAAATAAAATCACAAGGAGCTCGTTTGGCAATAATCCCCGGTTCCGAAACAGTATGGCTTGACGGTGTTGAGCTAAAACGTGGTGCCAAAGATGATTACACTCTTGATTATCCAAACGGGCAGATAACATTTGACGTGAGTCATAAAATTGATAACAGAAGTAGGATTGTAATTGATTATGAACCGCTTTCATCTGACTATAAACAGGAATATTTACAGACACATACACAAATTTTTTCTACTGATACCACCTTTTCATTTAATTTTGGCTGGATACGTGAAGGAGACGATAAAAATGAAAATTTGTCGCAGACTTTTACAATTTCCGATGAACAGCTTTTAGCAAATCTTTCGGGTGAGGATATGATTTATAAATCAGGACTGTTGTCTGACACATTGGGTTCATACAATATATTATCGGATTCACTTCCCGATACGGTCTATCAATATGCAGGTGAAAATGTCGGGCAGTATGATGTTCGTTTTTCTTTTGTTGATTCTGGGAACGGTGCATATATCTATCTTGGCGGCAGTCAATATCAATATGTTGGCAGCAGCAATGGTGATTATTTGCCGATTATTTTGTTATATACTCCTAAACGAACAGATTATCTGCAAAGTTCATTTACCATAGACAAAAATAAAATAGGCATACTGCAAACAGAGTGGCGTCAGAGTAGAAAAAAAAATAATTTGTTTGCCTTAGATGATAATTCAATTCAAAAAAATTATTATCATTTTACATACGATAACTCATTTTTGAAATCTAAAAATAAAATCAACGCACAATACAGTAGAAAAGAATTCGGATACCAAGAGAGAAACAGAGTCAATCAGGCTGATTATGCCTATCAATTCTATCTTCCTGCAATGAGTCAGTTTTTTGCCGATGAAGAGTTATCATCTGTAAGTGCTTTCATACAGGCACATCATTCTTTGTCGATTAAACCTCAGTTTAGTTTGTTGAATTATTCAGGTCAGTTTAATGCAAAAAAACAGTCTGTTATTGTTCGATATACACCTTATAAAAAATTGACATTGTCAGGTGAGATGCATTCTGTGAAAACTGATTTAACCAATTTGTCTGATATGCGTCATGGTAAGAGTAATGATGTATATTTTAAGAGTACATATAATGTTTATAAAAAATACAACATCATCAGTTGGTACAAAAAAACAGAACGAACTAATAACTATGATGATACTTTGAACGGGTTTGCACATGATGCTTATCAGATTCAGTTTGCTGACAGACACTCGGAAATATCTTATCAATATTATACAGAGGATACACTGTCTCTTACTTGGAAAAAACAGAAAAATAGAAAACGAATTCAGCTTAAATCAGAAAATAGATTGTACCAAATTGATTATACATTGCAAATGTATTACCAGCAAACAGATAATCTTACCGGCAAAGAATCATCATTACTTACAAGAGGGAATTTTATTTATTCTAATAGAAAACACAACGTGCAAATACAATCATCATATATGCTTTCCGATGAAACCAGATTCAGTAAAGGTATTCGATATTTAGAGGTTAACGATGGAGAGGGAGACTATATATTTTCAGACAGTCAATTTATTCCTGAATCAGGCGGTAATTATATTTTGGTTGAGGAACTGCTCTCGGAATCAGCACCAGTGAAACGAGGTGAAAAATCCTTTTCACTATCAAAAAAATGGAGTAATGTATATCTTAGGTTTAACTCAATTATCAATGAAGAACTATTTGCATCTGAATCTCGCAGGGCAGAATGGATAATTCCTTTTTATTCCGATGCTAACTTGTCATATCTTTTTTTTAGTAGAACATTGAAAGGGACTCTTAAATCTTTTCCAATTAAAGGTGGGTATGCATTTACATTGAATTTTTCAGACAAGAGAGAGAATAGATTTATCAATCTGCGGAACCGTCTAAAGAAATCTCTAAACAGTGAGGTTATTCTTAATCAGAATGTGCAACAATATTTTATAGAAGAAAGATTTGAATATTTTAAAGATGAACGTGATGCATATTATTTTAGAGAAGGTGATGTAGATGGATTTGCTGTCTCCGGCAAAATAAAGCAGATAACTGACAGAAATGAATCTGCAGTACAATTAAAATTTAGATCAGCAGTATCTGCTGATTCTAAAAAGTCAGATATCTATATGCTGTTTTTAGAAAATAGATTTAAACTGCCAAAAAAAGGCGAGCTAAAACTGCAGGCGGAATTTTATAAATCAAACAACAATAATACTATTACAACATCAGAAAGTTATTTATTAACAGATAACAGACCGGGGACTCAAGGTGTGGTGTGGTCTGTTATCTTTCGGGCAAAAATAAAAAAAGAATTTAGACTTAATTTTACCATACAGGGTCGTCATTCCGATATAAACCAAGCACGAATTTTTGCAAGGACTGAGTTTATCGCTCAATTTTGACATGAAAAAAATTATACTCTACATAAGCTGTTTGCTGGTTATTGCTGTGTCTGCTAATGCCTCTGTATTGCAGTTTCTTGATAACAGCAACACAGCCATGCATAAAAAAATAGAGAAAAATTCAGTATTGCATAATTTGGATTCACTTAATATGTATTTTCTGAATCAAGGGTTTCTTGATGTTTCGATAACTAAAAAAACTGACACATTGCAGATATTGCTTGGCAGTCAATATATGTTTCAAAATATATTTATAGATACAAAACCGGCAAATAAATCTTTGATACAAAAGGCATTCAAAAAAGAGAATGTCAATTTTGAGATAGACAAAATACTGCAAAAAGAAAAAGAGAGAGGTTTTCAATTTGCAACTGTCACTGTTGAATCAACAGTTGTGAAAAATAATTTTGTGGATTTATTCTGTTCCTTAAATGAAGGACCTCAAGTAATATTAGACTCTTTGAAATTTGAAGGGCTTACGAAAACTCATGATAATTTATTGTATAAATATTTTACTCCCAACGATTCACTTATTACGCCAAAACTGTTGGGTACAATCGAAAATGATGCCTTGGCAATACCGTTTATACAGTTTGTTCCGCCGATAAAACAAGAGCTGCTCCAAGGGTACCGAACAGCAAATCTTATCGTGCCGTTCAAAGAAAAGAGCAATCTGCTATTTGAAGGAGGTGGTGGATATTTGTCGGAATCTGATTTGTTCGTTTGGAATATGTCTTTAGACTTTCAGAATATTTTTGGCGGAGGTCAGAACATATCTATTGTTTCACAAAAGAAAGATGTGAATCATCAGTATTTACAATTTCAGTATAAACAGCCAATTTTTTTGTTTGGAATTGGTTCTGTTGCTTTGTCAGTTCAAACCAGAGACTATCGCGAACTATTTTATGAGTTTCTTCTGAACTCACAACTTCGGACATATCTTAATAAGAAAACTAAAATAGGTTTCTACGGACAGTATAAATCTGTTGAACAGGATAATAATCTTTCATACAGAGCTGCTCAACTTTCTTTTTCTATACAAAATAAAAACTTGAAACTTTCAAAATATACGTCTCATACTTTTTTTTATGATTGGAAATTAAGTTATGGGAATAGAAAATATTCCGGCGATACAAGTTCAGCACTTGCTTTACATAGTTCTTTTAATGAATCACGGATAGAAATAAACAATCAATATTATATAAGCCTCAAGTATCCATTGACATTTTTTGTTGAGATGAATTTTCAGAGTTATCAAACCGATGAAACTCTTCCGCCTTTGGCAGAGCTTTATTTGGTCGGCGGTACCAACTCTATTCGGGGATTTAAAGATGAGCAGTTTCCATCTATAAGAAATATTACCGCTTCATTTGAACCACAGTACCGGTTCAATGAGGGGAATATCTTCTTGTTCTACGATGGCGGATATATATATAACCGAACTTCTTCAGACTTATTTGATTTTCAAGAATCTACCATATACCGCCATGGGTACGGTGGAGGTATTTCTTTACAGAACAACTCTAATTCTCTCAAAATCTCTTTTGGCTGGACTAAAAATCTGACTTTTGATAATCCCAGAATTTCTTTAGAGTTAAAAACACAATTATAAAAGTTGACTCAACAGGGCGACTTATATATGCTTTGTATATGAACAAAATATTACCTTACGTTATTATAATTCGTCCAATAAATTGTCTTCTCGCTTCAATAACTGTTTGGGTGGGGGCGATGATGACTTGGCTAACACCGCAGATTTATTCACCGCTGCTTGCATCGGTTGCGACATTTCTCGTCTGTGCGGCAGGTAATATTGTCAATGATATTGTAGATATTCCAATTGACAGAATAAATCGTCCCGAGAGAGTCTTGGTACAAAAAAAAATATCAACGACATCTGCTTATATTTATTCAATTGTTTTAAATATCACGGCACTTATTATCGCTTTATTTGTAAATCTTGAAGTGTTTGTCGCTGCTATAACAGCAATTAGTTTACTATTTTTGTACAATTATAAGGCAAAACAGATACCGTTTTTGGGTAATATCATTATAGCTTTTTTGGCAGGTATGGTATTTATTACCGGCGGATTAGCAATAGACCGAATTCTCGCCTTTACTTTACCCGGACCTTTTATTGGAGCTGTGTTTGCATTTCTTTTTCATGTTGTTCGGGAGATTGTAAAAGACAGCCAAGATATTGATGGAGACCTGCAGGCAGGTATAAAAACTATCCCAATAATTTTTGGAAAGCGATTTTCTATTGCTGCGGCAATGGTTATTTTTCTGATATTGACTTTATTTACATATATCCCAATTCTCAAAGGCTGGTATTCTGAGGCGTATAGAATACTTACGGTTTATATTGTGGATTTACCATTATTAGGCTTTTTGATTTTTCTTTGGGGGAATCCGACAACAAAAATGCTTTCTATCGGCTCGTTTTTACTTAAACTTGGTATGGGGATTGGCATTGTCGCCTTAATTATTTCATAAAATTTTGAAACGTTTCACTTCAATATCAGTATAATTTCAGTTACAAGAGTAACTTGTAGTTGAAATACTATTAAAAATGTGTTAGATACTGCAAGAATTAAAATGAGATTAAAAATGACGCAAAAAATAATACAAGTAATATTTTTATTATGTATCGTGCTGACGATTTCAACTTCTGCATATGCTGAAATTAAAGTTTCGCAATCAATTTCTGAATCTAAGATAGCTTTTGAAGATTCCGTTCAATTTCAAATATTAATCGAATGGGAAGGCAGCCAAACAGCATATCTGTTTCATAAACCGCTCAGTCCATATATTGACAGGATGAAAATCAGAGAATTCAGCTCTTCGGTTAGTTCACATACCGTTGATGGTGTTGAAATTACTCGAAAAAAATATGACTACACTCTCATCCCGACTTCGGCAGGATTGGGATTAATTGACTCTATTTCAATTGCTTATATGAAAAGAAACGATTCTGTTCCAGGAGTAGTAGTGACCGAACCGATGGAGGTATTGATTGCCAATCCTATTGCGAAAGTGAAAGATGAAGGCGGTTTTAATTATTGGCTGTTGTATCTTTTACTGTTTGTAATAATAGTAGGTGTGTTATCATATTTGAAATTACGAAAAAATAAAAAATCAATTAAAAAGGGATTATCCCCAAAAGAACAATTTCTCGCTGAATTAACAACTCTGAAAAATGAATCAGTGTCTGATATGAAAAAATTTCAAACGCAGCTTTATAGTGCATTATCAAAATATCTTGTTACCGAATATAAGGTTGATGTTTCTAAAATGAATGCGGATGCAATTATTGGAGAACTTTCCAATGCCGGAATGAGTATAAAAAAAGCTGAGCAGATTAGAAATTGGATACAGCAGGCAGAAATAGATAAATATGCTCCAATTACGCAGTCGCCGGGTGCGGTTGTAAGATTGGAGTCAGAAATACGAACTTTTTTTGAAAAGATATAATGTAATAAAATAATGGAGTACAGATGAACACAGATATTCAGGAAATTCAAGCTCGAGTAGACAAAGAAGCTCAGTTTGTTGAAAAACTGATGGCTCAAATGAGTTCTGTCATTGTTGGACAGTCTTATTTGATAGAACGTCTTCTTATTGGAATTTTAGCTGACGGACATATTCTTATTGAGGGTGTTCCGGGGTTGGCTAAAACTCTTTCGGTGAATACGCTTGCTAATGCTATTCAGGCAAAATTTCAGCGTTTACAATTTACGCCTGATTTGCTGCCTGCCGATTTAATCGGTACCATGATTTACAATCCGCAAACAGCGGAATTCACAATTAAAAAAGGTCCGGTTTTTGCTAATTTGATTTTAGCCGATGAAATCAACCGTGCCCCTGCCAAAGTACAATCGGCACTTCTTGAGGCGATGCAGGAACGTCAGGTTACAATCAGCGATACAACTTTCAAACTGGATGAACCGTTTTTGGTGATGGCAACACAAAATCCGATTGAGCAGGAAGGTACCTATCCGCTTCCTGAAGCACAGGTTGACCGTTTTATGCTGATGCTTAAAATAGGTTATCCGTCACCGACCGAAGAGCGGATCATTATGGATAAAAACACATCAACTGAAAAAAACAGTGTTGAAAGAGTTATCACACTGCAGGAAATTATCACTGCTCGTGATGTTGTTCGTTCAATTTATATTGATGATAAAATTAAGGATTATATTATTAATATTGTTTTTGCCACTCGTGAGCCTGAAAAATATGGTTTGGGTGATATTAAGAATTTGATTTCGTTTGGTGTCTCTCCTCGAGCAACAATTTATCTAAACTTAGCGGCAAAAGCTCATGCTTTTTTAAAAGGACGTGGATATGTTACACCCGAAGATATCAAAGCTATCGGGCATGATGTGCTGCGGCACCGTTTGCTGATTACATACGAGGCTGAAGCGGAAGAGATTACTTCCGATGATTTAGTTTCTAAAATATTTGACACAATAGAGGTTCCATAAACCGACGTTATGATTCCAAAAGAGATACTCAAAAAAATACGGCGTATTGAAATTCATACCAAAAAATTGGTAAATGACCTTTTTTCGGGTGAATACCATTCTACTTTTAAAGGTCAGGGTATGGAGTTTGAGGAAGTACGTCAATATGTACCCGGTGATGACATTCGTCTTATAGATTGGAATGTGACTGCTCGAACGGGATATCCTCATATCAAAAAATTCCGTGAAGAACGTGAACTGTCGGTTGTAATATTGTTTGATGCATCATCGTCTGGTAAATTTGGAACACGAGAGAGATTCAAAAGCGAAACAGCTGCTGAATTATCAGCATTGTTGGCATTTTCTGCTATAAAAAACAATGATAAAGTCGGGTTGATTATTTTTACCGATCAAATTGAAAAATATATTCCGCCCCAAAAAGGAAGAGGACATGTTCTTCGTTTAATTCGGGAAGTCCTCTATTTTAAACCTGAATCAGTTGGTACAGATATATCAGGTGCTTTGGAATATTTGAATAAAGTTATCAAACGGAAATCGATTGTTTTTTTAATCTCAGATTTTATGTCTGAGGATTTTTACAAACCGCTTCAAATTTCAAATAATAAACATGATGTTATTGCGATGAAAATTTCCGATCCGCGAGAAACATCATTTGAAAATGTCGGACTGATAGAACTTGAGGATTCCGAAACGGGGGAAGTCTTTTTAGTCGATACATCCTCGAAAAAATTCAGGAATGAATTCGCCGCCCGTGCTGATGAAGACGGAACTAATTTAGTAAAAGGATTCAGGCTTATTGGTGTTGATTTTATCAATATCCGAACTGATGAATCATATATTGTTCCGCTTATCAATTTTTTCAAAATGAGGGAGAAACGACATTGATGAGCATCTCTAAATTCTTTTCAACTATGTTACATGTATTCCTATTACTGATTTTTGCGGTATCAATTGGTTTTGCACAAACCGATTCTCTTGTTGACAAAAACACAGTTCCCGGAGTAGAAATTCAAACTTCGATTAACAAAGCTGAAATTTATATAGGTGATTTAGTTGAATACAGATTGACAATTATCTATGATTCAACAATAGAATTAACACCCCCGCCATTAGGAGCAAATTTAGGTGCTTTTGATGTGAAAGATTATAAGCCGGATATTGAGACAAAACTTCCTGATGGACGAATAAAAAGTGAAAATATATTTACCCTTTCAACTTTTACAACAGGCGATTATGTAATTCCTGTTATTCCTATTAGTTTTACACTCCCCGATGGTAGCAAAAAAGTAATGTACTCCGAATCGGTACCTATAAAAGTTCTTTCACTTCTGCTTGATACCGGTGACAGCCTTGAGATTAAGCCGTTAAAGCCGCAATATGAATTCAAGCGGGATTATACGTGGTACTATATTATTGGCGGTATAATTCTATTGATTCTTTTGCTTGTAGGTATCTTCATTCGTAGAAAAATGTTGAAATCAAAAGAAAATGCAGAACCTGTGGATTTACGTCCTGCGTGGGAAATAGCTTTTGAAAAGTTAGCCTTTTTAAAACAGAATGATTATCTTACAAAGTCTGAATTCAAATCATACTATATAGAACTAACCGAGATAGTCAGGCACTTTCATGAAAAAGTATATAAGAAAAATTTCACAGATATGACAACAGAGGAACTCCTTGTCGGTTTTAAAGAACTTGAACTGCCCGATTCGCTCTATGAAGATACGAAAAACTTTTTCCACCATGCCGACTTAGTTAAATTTGCTAAGTATATACCGGAAAAGCAGCGGGCAGAATCAGATTACGAACTTATTCATACAATGATTGAAAAAGTACGGGTTGATGTGCTGAAAAAAGAAGAAGAAATCAGGTTCATTGAAGCACAAAAGGCAAACAGAAAAACAGCTTCTGAAACGAAAGAGGTGTCCTCATGACCTTTGAATTTTCAGGATTATCATTCAATCTGTTTAATATAATAGAGGGGACTGTTCCGCCGATTATAATTTTTATTGTCGGGGCATTGGTTATAGCATTTATGCTGTTTTTTCAAGTCTGGAAACGAAACAAAAAAACATCAGCCATAAAATACTCAGATATCAGGCTTGTAAAAAGAGCGTCCCGCTCTAAGAAACAGAAGTTTAGATTTATTTTAACTCTTTTAAGAGTTCTGGCAATTGCATTTTTCTTTGTAGCTTTTGCCCGTCCCCGTTCGGGAACGGAATATAAGGAAACAACCTCTGAGGGTGTAGATATAATTTTGGCAATTGATGTATCATCTTCAATGCAGGCAGAAGATTTTAAGCCGCATAACCGTTTGTATGTTGCCAAACAAGAGATGAAAAAATTCGTCAGCCGTCGTCTCAATGACAGAATTGGTTTGGTCGTTTTTGCCAGATATTCATTTACCCAGTGTCCTCTGACAACTGACTATTCTGTTCTTTTGAATTTTATTGATATGGTTGATTTTGGCATGGTGGAAGATGGTACCGCTATCGGAATGGCGATAGCAAATTCTGTCAACAGATTAAGAGAGTCGACCGCTAAATCAAAAGTGATAATTCTGTTAACTGACGGTGATAATAATGCGGGGGAAATTGACCCCCTTACTGCTGCTGCTATTGCTGAAGCTATGGATATAAAGATTTATACAATTGGTGCCGGAAAGTCCGGAAATGCGATGTATCCGTATCAAGATAAACTGTTTGGGAAGCGGTATGTCTATCAACCGACAAATATTGATGAGCCGACTTTGAAAGCAATTGCTAAAAAGACCGGTGGAAAATATTTTAGAGCTCAATCAAAAGAAGAACTTGATGAAATTTATACATTGATTGATAAACTTGAAAAAACTGAAGTAAAAACATCATCTCATGTAGAGTATGTGGAACTCTTTCAATATTTTCTCTATATTGGATTGTTGTTGCTAATTCTTGAGATGCTGTTGTCATATACTGTTTTAAGAAAACTTCCTTAAAAGGAAATAGAATAATGCGTTTTGCTGAACCTATACATTTTTTACTATTTATACTTGTGGCACTATTAGCGATTTTTGCTTATTGGGCAATAGCCCGTAAGAAAAAGCTGCTTGCTTTATTTGCTGATATTCCGTTGATAATGAAAAATGCACCGTATATTTCATTCGCTCGCCAGCGTACAAAAGCAACATTAGTTCTCTTGAGTATGGCGTTGATTGTTTTTGCTCTTGCCCGTTTGCAATTTGGAACTCATTTGGAAAAATTAAAAAGAGAAGGTCTTGATATTGTTGTTGCATTGGATATTTCAACTTCAATGCTTGCTCAGGATATCAAACCGAACAGACTTACTAAAGCAAAGCAGGAAGTGCAGGGTATTATTGACCGTCTCAAGGGGGACCGTTTTGGGTTAGTTGCATTTGCAGGCGAAGCATTTCCGCAGTGTCCGTTGACGTTAGATTATGCCTCAGCCCGATTATTGTTAAATGCGGTCAATACCAAATCTGTAACCGTACAGGGAACCTCAATTGCTCAGGCTCTGGATGTAGCCATTCGTATGTTTGACCAAAAGACAAAAAAATATAAAGTTCTACTTTTACTTACTGATGGAGAAGATCATAGTGAAGCAGTTGAAAAAGCCGCAACTTTAGCCCGTCAACAAGGTATAAAAATATATACGGTTGGTATAGGTAATCCCAATGGGGAACCTATCCCGATATTTGACCGTAATAATAAACAGATTGGGTATAAAAAGGATAAAGATGGTGAAGTTGTCGTCTCAAAGTTAAATGATGAGGTATTAAAAAAGATATCTCAAGCAACAGGCGGGAAATATTTTGCTGCTACCGCAGGTGAATTAGAGTTAGACGAGATATTTGATAAAATTTCCGGTTTTGAGAAAAAAGAACAGGAAGGTACATTAGTTACTCGATATGATGACAGATTCCAATGGCCTCTATTGTTAGCACTCTTTTTAATAGTTGGAGAATTTTTCCTTTCTGAAAGGAAAAAATAAGGATATACTTATTTATGTTTAAGATAATTTTTACAATACTTTTTTCTGTTTTAACTGTTTCCTTAGTGTCAGCAGATGATTTTGTTGATATTGTGAATAAAGGTAATAAAGCATTTTCTGAAAAGAAATATAGCGAAGCATTAGATTATTATCATTCTGCCGAACCGCAGCTTCCCAAATCGGCTGAACTGGAATATAATCTTGCCGGAGCGTTAAATCAGAAAGCAGATTACAAAGAGGCTGTCGAAAGCTATAAAAAGGCTCTGCAAACTACAGACCTTAACTTAGAAGCTCAGGCTCATTATAATTTAGGCAGTACCTATTACCAAATGGGTGATTATCAGAATGCGATAACATCGTATCAAAATTCTTTAATGATAAATCCTGAAGATTTGGATGCAAAATATAATTTAGAACTCGCCCGCAAGATGCTCAAAGAGCAGATGAAAAATAAAAAAAATAATCAAGACCAACAAAAACAAAATAAAGACAAGAAAGAACAAGACAAACAACAAAAACAGCAACAAGGCGAACAAGATAAGCAAGGTGACCAAAATAAGCAGCAGAATCAACAAGGTGATCAAAAAAAACAACAGGACCAGCAAAAACAAAATAAAGACCAAAAAGATAAAGACGGTAAAGATAAAAAAGAAAAGTCTGAAGCACAGAAAAAGAAAGAAGCTGAGCAGAAAAAACAGGAAGAAAGAAAAAGAAAAGAAGCTGCCGGTAAAATTATGTCTAAAGAAGATGCCGAAAGGATATTAAACGGTATCAAAGATGATGAAGCAAAACAGCAGAAAAAACTTAGAAGATCAGTGTCTAATCAGAAAGAATACAAAGGGAATGATTGGTAGTCGATATGTATAAAAAATCTCTGCTTCTCATACTATTTTTAACATTTTGTATACTGTCAAAAGTTCATGCGGATAAAAATGTTTTTAACATAGATGTCTCTCTTGACAGAGATACAATAGGTATGGATGAGCAGGCGGTATTGCAAATAATTGTTTCCGGTGACAGCCAAAATCTTCCGACTCCGCATATTCCTACATTTTCAATGTTTGATATCGAAACCCGCGGCAGGTCATCAAATTTTTCGTATAATAACGGTGTTGTCGAAACATCAGTGACTTATAATTATTTACTTCTGCCAAAACGCCCGGGGACATTTCCAATTGACCAGATTTCTGCTGTATATAATAATAAACGATATAAAGGGAATAAATTAAATTTAACTGTATTGCAAGATGGCACAACAGTTTCAAATGATCTCACCAAACGTGCAGTCAATGCATCCGGTAAATCAAAAGATTATTTTTTAGAGGCTATTGTAGATAATAAAAATCCTTACGTGAATGAACAAATTACACTCACATTAAAGTTTTACATCTCCGTTCAATTTTATGGGCAGCCTGAATTAACAGAACCTACAACAACCGGGTTTTGGACTGAACTAATAGGTAATAAAACACCTTACTCGCAGAGAATTAACAACCGTCAGTATAAAATTATAGAACGTAAATATGCACTTTTTCCAACTCAAATAGGAGAACTTGAAATTGGGAGAGCGATGATTCGTACTACGGTTCAATCAAAGAGACAGTCACGCAGACGTACTAGTCTCTTTGGCGGGTTATTTGGCGGTGGGGAAGAGGTTTCCATTCGCAGTAATCTTGTGAAAATAAAAGTAAAACCATTGCCTCAAAATGGAAAACCTGATGATTTTAGCGGAACGATAGGTCGGTTTACTATTTCTTCATCTGTAAATAAAAAAACAATTGAAGCAAATCAGCCGCTTTCTGTGACAATAAAAATATCCGGTAAAGGAAATATTAAATCAGTCGCAGAGCCTAAAATGCCGAAACTTGACGAGCAGTTTAGAATTTATAAAGCATCAACATCAGAAAATATATCTAAGGCCGGCAATAAAATTGGCGGAACAAAAATATTTGAAGAAGTTTTTATTCCAAAACGTCCGGGGGATATTGAAATACCGGCGATTACCTATAACTATTTTGACCCTGCTTCAAAAAGATATAAACATATCGCAACAAAACCGATAAAGCTGAAAGTGACAAAACCTGAGGGGTATGTAGCCTCAGGCGATGTTCCCTATACGGCACCTAATTTAACAATCAGTTCTAACGCAAGAGATATTCAATATATAAAAGAAAATATAGGTAAAACACAACCGATAGGTCATCTGGTACTTCATGACCCATTGTATATATTTGTAAATACAGTACCGCTTTTGATTTTTGCTGGGATGATTGCTGTTCGAGTTCGAAAAGAAAAATTTGCCGGAGATGTTGGTCTTGCCCGTTCAAAAGCTGCTTTACGGGAAGCAAAACGAAGACTTACAAAAGCTAAATCAATTGCCCATACAAATTCAGCAGCCGAATTTTATGTGGAAATTTATGCTGCCGTTACTTCGTTCATCGCTGACAAAATGAATATCTCACCGCACGGTTTAACTATTGATAGTATTAAAACTCTTTTAACAGAAAAAAATGCCGAGCCTGAGCTTATTAGTCAAATTGAAGAACTTTTGAAACACTCAGATTTTGCAAGATATGCTTCATCTTCAATGACCCAAGAGAATATAAATGCAGATTTGGATAAAGCTCAGAACATTATGGTAGATATGTCGGGGGTGTCTTTTGAATAAAAAATTTATGCTGATGTTTACATATATATTGATTTTTGTTTCGACTGTTTCCGCTCAAACTTCTTTGTTTAAAGAAGGGAATAAGCAGTACGAACAAAAAGAGTATGCCAAAGCGATAGAATCGTACAAACAGATTTTAAACAATAATATAGAATCAGCGGCACTCTATTTTAATTTAGGGAATGCCTATTTTAAAAATGGTGATCTTGGGCATGCTGTTTTGTATTATATGAAAGCAAAACGGCTGGCACCAGATGATTCTGCAATCCGTCATAATTTAGAATTTGCCCAACGTTTCTCATCAGTACAAATGGAGGGGGTCGAATTAAATCCGGTTACATCGTTTTTGGCATCTTTGGTGGATAGTTATAAACTATCGTTTTTAGCATGGACAACATCATTTGTTTTTATATTTTTTATGTTTACTCTAATATTAAGATTTGGAATGGGCTATAATATTTCGATTGTAAGAGTCGGAATAGTTGTGACTCTTTTGTTTTTATTGGTTACATCCGGTCTGACAACATTCAAATATCGTTATGAATACCTGACTAAACGGGCAGTTATTATTGCTGAGGATTCAACAGTTTATACGGGTGCTTCAGAACAATCAGATGTTGAACTTGAGGCGGCTCCCGGACTAATTGTTGAAATTCTTTCTGAGTCTTCAGATTTTTATAATGTTCTTTTTGAAAATAAACGTCGGGGATGGATTAAAAAAGGGTTAATCGCTGAATTCTAACAGGTTATCGTACATACTTATTGATTTTATTTGATTGACACTGCCGACTCAAATATCTATTTTAACCTGAATAACTCTGAATAAATAGGTGTGTTTTGGCAATTTTTAAAAAGAAACAATTTTGGGGCAGTTTAATAGCAGTCGCTTTACTTATATTTTGTGTAAAAGATATTAGAATTGAAGATGTGGAAGCTCTTTTTCAAAGAGTTGATTATTGGTACCTTCTATTAGCATTTATATTTTCATATGGATTTATTATTTCAAAAGGATTCAGATGGAAATTGATGCTCTCACAGCAAAAACCTATGAAAGCCTGGCGGGCTTTGTCGCTTTATTCTGCCGGTCAAATTCTAAATATTGTTATGCCGATGTTGACCGGACAAGTCGGTCGGATGTTTTTGTTTTCAAAAAAAGAAGGACTCAAAAAATCCTTTATTTTTTCAACGATAGTTTTAGAGATACTGTTTGATTCACTCAGCTTAATCCTGTTTCTTTTGATGACATCAATTGCGTTTGTATTTCCTGAGAAATATCGTTTTGTAAGTTATTTTATTGCATCAATTACTTTTATAATGATAATAATTTTATATCTTATTCTGCATTTTCAATATAGTCTTGAAAACAGTATGCAAAAAAGGCTCAAACCCCGTTGGCCAAGTTTTTATATCGGGTTAAAAAAGTTTATTCGCTCGTTTGTGAAAGGGATAAATCTACTTAAATCAAGCCAACATTTTTTTGGTTCGCTCGCCTATTCAATTGCGTCGTGGATAACTCATACGCTGGTTGTATATTTTCTGTTGAAAGCATTTGGATTTGAACTTCCTTTTGCGGCGGCGGCATCTATTATGATTATCAATACAGTGGCACTTATGATTCCAATTACTCCGGGAAATGCCGGTACATTTGAGGTTGCCGTGTCAACTTCATTAGCTGCTTTTTCTGTCGGACGTTCCGATGCTGTTTTATTTGCTCTTGCTTTACATCTTTTAGACCTTATACCTACGGGTATATTAGGATATATTTATATGCATTTAGAAAAAGTTTCTATTAGTGAAATAAAAGCAGAACATGAAGATGAAAATATGTTTGATAAAGTTTCAGAAGACGGTTCTCTAATTGAAAACGAGGCAACCAGATGATAAAATCATTTCATTACATACCGGATAGAGAAGTTAAAGTAATCGACGGTATTGCTGATTTTGATACATTGGCTGCGGTGGAAAATTCTCTTCTTTGGGTTGACCTTTGCAAACCGACTGACCAGGAATCATTTATTTTAACTCATGATTTTACTTTTCATCCATTGGCTATTGAAGATGTAATTTCTGAAAAACCTCGCACCAAAATTGATGATTATGCCAAATATATTTTTATGGTATTTCAAATTGTTGATTATGTAGGAAAAGAAGAGGGACTCAAAATTGGTGAGATAGATCTATTCCTTTCAAAGAATACACTTGTGACTGTACATTATGATGAACACAGGATTTTTGATTATCTCTATCATCGTGCTGCCCGAGATGAACGGCTAATTGGTCGTGGGGCTGATTTTTTATTCCATGCGGTTATTGATACTATTGTTGATAACTATAATACAACGTTGGATATTTTGGAATATGATGTTGATCAAGTTGAAGATGATGTTTTGGGTGAGGCTGATGAAGATACCATCAAATCAATCTTTACCCTTCGCCGTGATATTGTGCATCTCAAACGAATAGTTCTTCCGCAAAGAGAAGCCTTAAGTAGGTTGTCCAAAGAACATTTTTCATTAATCAGTAAAACGGCAGCTGTTTATTTTTCAGATATTTATGATCATTTGGTTCGTATCAACGATATTGCTGATTTCCATCGAGAAATTTTGAATTCGTCGTTAGAAGTATATTATTCTTCTGTATCTACAAAAACGAATGAAATAATAAAGTTTTTGACAATTTTTACTGTTATTTTTATTCCACCGACATTTTTGGTCGGATTATGGGGGATGAATTTTAAATATATGCCGGAACTTGAGTCTGAATACGGTTATATTGCAGCAATTCTATTTATGTTTTTTATTAGTTTTGGCTTGGTGTTATTTTTCCGCAAAAAAAAATGGATTTAATTACTTTATATTCTTATAAAGAAAACCTATAAAATTCGTATTATTTTTGAAACATCTTGAGAAAAACAAAGTTATATAAGTATAAAAATTTAGGAACAAGAAAGTAATATTATGTCAACATTTATCAAGCCGAACAAAACTCTTGGTTATTCTGATATCTATTTAGATTTCCTTATGCAAAAAGATGGCATTGATGAATTTTACACTGCACAGTCTTTAAAATCTGTTGCCGTACAGCTCAAGGGTCAGAAATTTAATCGTGATGAGATTGCCGATATTTTAACAGACCAAAATAAACTTTTTGGAGCATCACAAAAAGTTTTTGATAATATTAAACTATTAAAAGATGAAAAGACACTCTGTATTGCTACCGGTCAACAAGCAGGTTTATTTGGCGGTTCGCTGTTGATTATGATTAAGGCTTTGGCTATTGTTAAATCGGCAAAACTTTATTCAAAACAGTTGCAGCAGCCGGTGATTCCAATTTTTTGGATCGCAGGTGATGACCATGATTATGAAGAGGTCAATCATACTTATACTTTAGATAGATTATCTCAGATTGTAAAATCAACGTATGATGTTACTCCCGAAATTGAACTTCCAACTTCTGAACTCCTATTTGAAAACGCTGAAGAGTTGAACAAAGCAAAAGCTACTCTGTACAAATCGTTAGGTGATACCGATTTTACAGAAGAACTCTATAATTTAATAGATAGATGTTATGCACAGTCTGACAACTATGCTGTTTCTTTTGGAAAACTTATGGCTCAGCTTACAAAAGAGTATGGATTGGTTTTATTCTCCCCCGGTGACAGGCATGTTAAAAAAATGTCCGTTAATTTTTTTCAATCTATTATTGAAAAACAGGATCAACTCCATGAGATTCTTTCGGAGACCAACAATCAAATTCAGTCTCAAGGTTATCATATACAGGTTGAAAAGAAAGAAAATTCTGCCCATTTGTTTTTCAATCTGAATGGACGGAAACCTGTTTTGAGCGAAGGTGATAAATTTACCGTTGAAAAAAAAACATTTACGAAACAAGAAATACTTGATGAAATAGCAGAACATCCTGAAAAATTTTCCCCTGATGTTATGACACGTCCTATTTGGCAATCGTTACTTTTTCCAATTGTAAGTCAAAAAGGGGGAGCCTCTGAGATTGCATATCTTGCACAAATAAATAAGATTTTTGCTCTCTTTGGTTTAGTCACTCCATTATATAAAGCACGTCCTACTCTGACGGTTGTAGAAAAACGGTACCAAAACCTTATGGAAACTCATGAGATACATTTTGAAGATTTAGTCGGTGATATTGAAAATGTGATAAATCGTATCCTTGCTGAATCATTTCCTGAAGATATAGAACATAAATTCCAGTCGCTTAAAAATCATATTAAATGTCATTTTGAAGACTTCACCGAAGAATCTCTTACTTTTGATAAATCACTTGAACCGTTTGCAAAGCAGATAATGGGGAAGATTGATTACACCTTAAACTCATTTGAGGGAAAAGTCTTTTCCGCACACAAGAAAAGATCAAAAGAAAGCAGAGAAAGAATTTATAAACTTTGGCATGCTCTATACCCGATGAGAACTTTCCAAGAGCGAATTGTCAATATTTCATATTTTATTTCTCGTTATGGATTTGAATTTATATCATTTTTATATGACCAAATAGATTCAGAAGAATCAAGTCACAAATTAATATATATCTCCGAGATGGAGGAATAAATGGTTATTGGTATTACTTGCTATCCTGTTGCCGGTGGGTCAGGTATTATTGCAACTGAACTTGGTCTGCAGTTAGCAGCCAGAGGGCATCAGGTACATTTTATTTCGTATGCCATGCCGTTTCGTCTTGATGATTTTCAAGCGAACCTTATGTATCATGCTGTTGAAACAACAGCGTATCCATTGTTTAAATATCCTCCGTATACTTTAACGCTCGCAGCCAAAATGGCAGAAGTTTCCCGTAATTATAATTTAGATGTGCTGCATGTACATTATGCCATTCCTCATGCGGCTTGTGCATTTTTGGCAAAACAGCTTTTGAATGGTGATGCCAAACAACCAAAAATTATAACAACTCTACACGGTACCGATATTACCTTGGTTGGTTCTGACCCTTCCTATTACGAAATAACACGCTTTTCTATCAACGCATCAGATGGTCTTTCAGCTGTTTCAAAATATCTTGCTGATGAAACGAAAGAAGTATTTAAAATCAAACAGGATATTCGGGTAGTTTATAATTTTTTTGATGAAAAACGGTTCAAACCAAAATCTACACAATGTATAAAATCTGAATTTGCAAATGAAGGTGAAGCTCTTATTACGCATGTATCTAATTTTAGACCTGTCAAAAGGACGCTTGATGTTATTGATATTTTTGATAAAATTTCTGCTGAGGTACCGTCAAAGCTTCTTTTAATCGGTGAAGGACCTGATACAATTTTGGCTCGCCGACAAGTGACAAAAAAAGGTCTTACTGACAAGGTTATTTTCTTGGGAAACCAAAGCAGGGTAGAAGCAGTTCTTCCATGTTCTGACCTATTTTTACTTCCGTCAGAAGAAGAATCTTTTGGTTTGGCAGCTCTTGAAGCACTCGCATGCGGTGTGCCGGTTATTGGTACGCAAGGAACCGGTTTAGTTGAAGTTGTTGATGATTACAAAAATGGATTTCTTCTGCCGGTTGGTGATACTACTTCGATGGCACGGGCATCAATTTCTCTTTTGAAAGATTTTACCCGTTTAGCAGCATTTAAAAAAGATGCCGCTAAAATAGCTTATGATAGGTTTAATTCTCAAAAAATAATCTCAGATTATGAATCATACTACGAGGATGTCTTACGTGGAAAATCTTGATGCTTTAGCAATTGCTGCCCATCCTGATGATATTGAAATTACCTGCGGAGGTCTTTTGATAAATATGTCTAAGCAAGGACGTAAAACAGGTGCGTTGGATCTTACACGAGGAGAGATGGGGACTTTTGGAACTCAGGCTGACCGCGATGCTGAAGCAATTACTGCCGGAGAAATTATGGGATTAACGTATCGAAATAATCTTTCTATGGCTGATTCGGCAGTCGAATATAATCAGGAAAATAAATTAAAAATTGCTCAGGTAATCAGAGATACAAAACCGGAACTTATCATACTTCCGCATTGGGAACAAAGACATCCTGACCATCTGGCATGTACAAAACTTGGTTACGATGCCTGTTTTTTGTCAGGACTAAAAAAAATTAACCTTACCGGTGAGCCGCATCGACCTCGTAAAATAGTTTATATTTCATATTCCCGTACTGCGGATTTTTCTTTTCTCGTTGATATCTCAGATAGTTTTAAGCAAAAATGTGATACTGTCAGAGCATATAAATCACAATTTGACCAACCTGAAAAAGCAAAACGAATTTTTCAACCCGGTATAGATGTCTTTGATTATATGGAAACAAAAGCAAAATTTCTTGGTCAAATAGCCGGTGTAAAATATGCCGAATCTTATTTTATCAAAGAATCAATACTTATTGATGACCCCCAAAAAATGCCGATAGCATCGGTTTAGTCGGTGTAATACTAAAAACTACAATAACTTAACATATTACAGTATGATTTTCCACAAAGATTTCCAACAAGTCTTCAGTTTCGACATCTTTTGTCCGATATATATAAACAGATTATTGAATCAGGGGATACGGGTTATTTCTTCTCAAGAAATTTCCCTCTATTCAATTATCGTTCAAAATAGGGGTAGGAAAATTATCCGATTGTAAATTCTTTACAGTCGGATTTTTTATTAACCATCGCTTTTAATTTTTAGTATTATTAAAATATGATAGATAAATCAAACAAATTTGGTCAAGGTCTCATAGTTACAGTCGTAGGTATTGTAGCTAACATTTTTCTCGTAACATTTAAAATATATGCAGGAGTATTAGGAAAAAGTCAGGCTCTTATTGCTGACGGTATTCATTCACTTTCTGATTTATTTTCAGATTTTATTGTTCTCTTTGGATTAAAATGGGGTTCAAAAGATGCCGACGAAAACCATCCTTTTGGACACGGAAGAATAGAAACCATCTCAAGTATGATTGTTGGTATTCTGCTAATTGGTGCCGGTGTTGGTATTGTGTACAACTCTGTTACAGTACTCTATGAACACCAAAAAGCAGAACCAACTCTTTTTACCATTATGGTAGCATTTATCTCGATTGCTGTGAAAGAAGCTATGTATTGGTATACTGTGATTATTGGTAAAAAGTTGAAAAGTATGCTTCTGATAGCAAATGCTTGGCACCACCGTACTGATGCTCTTTCATCGGTGGCAGTGCTTATTGGAATCGGGGGAGTGTATATAAATCATAATTGGTATCTTGCCGATTCACTAGCCTCGCTTTTTGTCTCATATTTTATTTTTCGGGCAGGCGGTCAAATGGTTTGGATGGCACTCAAAGAGGTTGTTGATACTGCTCCTGATAAAGATGTGTTAGATAAAATTAAACATACTGCTCAATCAGTCGATGGTGTGATAAATGCACATGATATCCATGCCCGTTTTTCAGGGGGACAAATCTTCTCTGAAATTCATATTGTGGTTAATCCTGAAATAACGGTCTGGGAAGGTCATGTAATTGCTGATAACGTTGAAGAATCAGTGATTAAAGAAGTTGAGGATTTAGTTCGTGTTATTGTACATGTTGATCCTGTTGAAGATTGATGTAAGTTTTCTATCAAAAACAATAATTAATTCAATTGCCACTCCATGTATTTTATATATATTGTCGCTGGAAGTGGATGTCGTCTGGTGGCGGTCCCGGTCTTCAAAGCCGTGTGGGGGGCAATGATCTTGTCCTCGGTAGGTTCGATTCCTACCCCTTCCGCCATTAAAATAATTCATATTGACATAACCCATAAAATAACATATACTTAAGAGTGTAGGGCGATAGGTTCTGTTTGAGCTAAAAGTCGTTTGTGTCAATTTTGTGACATTAGGAAGGTTTTATATGGGAAAATTATATAAAAGAAAAGATACTTGGTATATTGATGTAAGTGTGAAGGGTAAACGAAAAAGAATAGCAGCAGGGAAATCGAAAGAATTTGCTAAGAACGTACTAAAAGATATCG
>CALCCW010000197.1:0-3672 GCA_937900185.1 uncultured candidate division Zixibacteria bacterium
AAAAAATATTTTGAGATTCAACATCAAGTTGTACTAATGCATCAGCAAAAGTGCATTTTGAATTATTTTTTTTTGTATGCACTGTCATTGGTCATCTCAATCCAAAATAAACCTTAGTTTTCTTTTTAAGTTCAGCAACTAATTTATCTTCAAGTTTGCTGAAGAACATAATTTTGGCAGGAGCAGTAATATGTAAATCGGGATCATTTATATCATCATCCATTGTTGCCTGAAAAATTCTTGAGCCTTTTTCTTCTACTTTAAATGTTTTAACAGACAGCAGTTTCCCCCGTTCAATATCAATAATGCGAAACTCTCCTTCGATAATTCCATACGTTTGATACTTATGAAAGATAAGAGGAAGATGAAATGATTTACGTGTTTCTATTCTTTCGCTTTGCACATCAACAACCATAACATACCGTCCGCCACTCTCTTTGCCCCACTCAAGAAGTAAATCACTGTCAAAATAATTTTTTGGAAATCTTGGTTCAGCACTATTGTCATCATCAATCATCTCTACAACTATATTAGTTTGAGATGAAAATGATCTTGCAATTTTGGATTCAATTTGAGAATCAGTCCAAGCGTTTTCAGGAGAAAATACTTTAATAAAAATTTTCTTTTTCCCCGGCATAGCTGCTAAACTGACAGCAAGTATAATAAGTAATCCTGTAAATATAGTTTTTTTCATGCTCTGCTTCTTTTGTTATTTTTTATAAATATATTTTTCAAGAGTTGTATGAATTTTATCATTAAAATTTGAGATATTTTCTTCAAGCAACTCTATTTCAGGTTGAGACATACGGTCTTTGAGTGCTTTAGGAGATAAAAATTCTATCCCGACAAGATTATAATCTTTTTCAATATCAATTCTCTTAACTAATCCTAAAACAGAATCAATAGACTCAACATCCTGTACTGTAAATTTCATCAGAAGAAAATCATCTTCTGCAAGAGTTTCTTTCATTTCTACTAATACGCCATTGGCGGAGATATTCATAATTGTTCCATCAATAGTGTACATAGGTTCGTTAGTAATTTGACTAATATCGTTTTTCAGATTTCTGATTGAAACCGGAGCAGAAATTTCGATTCTTACAAAGCGACGCTTATTTTCTTTTTTTAATTTAAATGGTTTTTTTACAAGTACATCTGAATCGTCTATGTCGATATCAGAGATATATTTAACTTTTGTTTTGTCACTCATTGCTTACTCCTCCCTTTTTGATAAATTTTTAAGAAGAAACTTATCAAACAGGTTTCTGGTTTTAATTGTGTATTCTAATGCTTTGGATGGTATCTTTTTTAATGTTAATGAAGTGAAATGGTTATCTTTATTTTCATGTAGAATAAATTGGGTTCCGACTTGATAATTAAAATTATTTATTGAATGTGCATGTTTTACCTGACCTATAACCAAATTCGGCAAATAAGGATTATCAATATCAATATTCAGCAAAAGGTAAGTACTATCAGTAATCTTTGACGGAATTGGAAGAAGTATCCCTCCGCTAGAGATATTAAGAGCTTCTACTTGCAGCCACCGCAGTTTTGATATATTTGATTCGACAATTCTCTGAATTGGAAAGACAGCACAGCGTACTTGACAATTACATTTATATCTTTTAAACATTCTTCTGCTTAACGGAACAACAGTTTCATTTAAAATAATATTATATCTCCCGCTTGCTGTTTTAAATAATTTTGCCTTTGCTGAAAGTCTTTGTCCTTTATAATCAAACTGCACAATAATCTCTTGATCGTTTTTAAGCTGCGTAATTTCATCATTTTCAGGACCACAATCCAAAGAGATAATATTATCGTGAACCATTACTACTTTTGAATAAAGAGAGTTATTTTTAAAAAAGTTTGATAAAACCAAAACTTCCCTACCTACTAAAGTTGATAGTTCTAAGTCATTAGAACTCATCCTATTCTTCATTTCCTTATTTTCCAAAGAGGTGGAAGTAGTCATGCTATAAAAGTCCTTTTTTTCGCTGCTCTATCTGCTGGTTAAAGACAAAGGCAACTAATTTTTCTTGTGCCGATGAGCTAAAATTTTCAGCCAAATTTGGCACTTTATTAATAGGGTATTTTTTTTTATAACTGGATATTTCTGATGAAACGATAAAACCAATACCGCTTAACCGAGTATTATTATCTGAAAATATTCTGCATGACTTTCCTAAAACAGGAAGATTAATATCTAAATCTTCAAATAATTGAATATTGAGCAGAACAAGTGAACCCGGTTTGACAAAATCTTTTGCCTCAATTAAAATACCATTGCCGCTGATATCCCATGAGTAAGACCGATACCATTTTTGTTTGGAGTTATACTGTTCATTAAACAGAGTGTATTCAACCGGAGTCGAATAGACTACTCGGGCAAACTCTCTTCGCTGAATTCTTTGTATAAAGATTGGCTTTGATAAATGATACTGTACTCTTTCATTCTTTTTTAGCTTCTGAATTGTAGCATGGAAACAATAGATCGCATCAGTTTTAGTAATATGCAAAATAACATCACAATTATCTCTTAGAAGTACTTCACCTTTTACAAGTTCCGGTTGAGTGATAATCAATCCATCTTCTAAAATATCTTCAATTCTTGCCATATACAAACCGGCGTTAGCATCCGATGATGTTAAGATTTCCACTTTTTCCCAAACAAATAACGGCTCAGGTATTTTAGGTATTGATAATTGCATAATTATTATTTATTTACCTGCATTAATAACCGCCATATTTTCTTTACCCTGTTCAATAGCGAGTTCTAAAATCTTACGGGCAAGAGCAATACGGGAACGATCATTTCTATTTTTATAAATAAATTCCTGACCATGTTTAATTGTGCTATTAAAATATTCTCTCGCAGAATCATGATCACCAACACGGCGTGAGAGCTCAGCAATCAAATATGACGCTTGAATCTGCTGATTTCCCGGTGTAATTTCTCTCCCTGATGCAAATGCTTCTTTATAATAATGTACTGATTTTACCAACGCTTCTTTCTCATCTGTCACAACGTTTGAATTTATCTTTTGTAAATTCATAAGAAATTCAAAGAAATTTCCAAAATTACCAAATCCGGCACCAATAGAACCACCGCTGTCACCACTGGAAGCACTATCATGATATTCGTTTGATAAAACAGACAACCCTTCAACAGAATTGGTAAAATTCTGTAATGATGTCTGCACGTCATTTAATACGGAAGAAAATTTCTCTTTATATGGAACCATCATTGCTTTCACATCAGATGTTAATTCTGAAGTTTCAAAATGAGCACTTAGATGCCGACTGTATTTTGTGAATTCTTCTGATGTTCCATGTAAAGAATTTTTGAATGTTGATAAAGAATTACTTAATTCTAAAAGCATCCCTTTAATAAATTTTTGATTAGGATTTTCATCTTGGTCAAAATCTCTAAACAGCCATCCGATTCTCAGATAAAATCTTCCAAGATCTAAATTACTTTTATGGTCGCTTAATAATTCATCCAAAATAGCTAAGTGCAGTTTTACAATTGCTGATTCGTTTGGAAATCCCGAGACATTGATAGCTTCACCCATTGCTCTGATAACAGAATCAACATGAGCAAGTTGTTCTAAATGTCTCTCTTTGATTGTTTTGAGCCGATATGAACGAAAGGTATTGTCATTTTTC
>CALCCW010000198.1:0-12823 GCA_937900185.1 uncultured candidate division Zixibacteria bacterium
TACAGTAGCGTTTCTGAAAACCGGGTACTCCTGCATGAAACAATACTATATTGGTTACCAGCCTACAGCCCGTCAGTGGTCATATTTCCCTAAACGTTTTTAAAGAATATCGTTGCTTTTTTGATATAGATCGGAAGAGCGTCGTGTAGGGAAAGAGTGTAGATCTCGGTGGTCGCCGTATCATTAAAAAAAAAAAAAATAAAAAATACAAAAAATGTCACGGTGCCAACAGTTAGGTTCTCATGTAAAAACCCATTTAGTCTTGACATGGTGTTTTAACATGGCAACTTTTAAGTTGCTGTTGTATTTCAAATGTGAAAACAGTTAAAAAACTCAGGGTATCAAATACAAAAGGCGGAACTGTTAAAGAGTTCCGCCCTACAATATTCAGTATAACTGGTAAATCCTTGTGTCAGTTTATTCTTATTTGCATAAACTCTCTTAATTAAATCTGATGTACCCCCGATATAGAGAGTTCCGTACATTCTACTTGCTAAGATATATACAAAGTATTCTTGACACTTGCAAGCTATAAGCTTGTCGAAGTATGCTATTTCAAAATAACGAACCCATTTTATTGGATGCACCAAGAAAGAGCTGTCTGATTTACAAAACTACATTTAATTTTAACTACCGCATATCTCTATTTTCTTTTAAAGGATGAAGCTGTTTGTGAATGAACATATCGTATGCTGTCATATAGTAAGCCACTGCTTCATCAACAAGAGGAGATGTATGTATATTTTCGACAGGAATAAACTTACCGGTGCTGTCTTTATACCAGATATCTTCTCCACCCTGAATATTTAAAACAACAAGAGTATCATGCTTTAAGAGAGAAACATCACGATTATGTGACATCAATACCCGAGCAGCATTTTTTGATGTAGAAAGAAGTGACCGACCGAAAAACATACTGTTATATTCAATACCAAGAAAATCCAGAATAGTTGGAGCAAGGTCCATTTGCGAACCAAGCGTGTTATTTTGTATCCCTGTATCGGTCAATGTAGAGTTATAAAATAATATTGGGATCTCATACGATCGTAAAGGGATTTCTTCAGAACCATACACACGGGCACCATGGTCAGCCTGGAAAATAAAAAGAGTGCTGTCAAAATAGCTATGAGACTTCGCATCATTTATAAATTTACCGATAGCGTAGTCGGCATATCGTACAGCATTTTCACGTCTGCGTTGTTCAGGGTCAAATGGAATCCGACCTTTTGGGTATGTATAAGGCGAATGATTCGATACTGTAATCATTGTAGCAAAAAATGGCTTTTCCTGAGCAGCAAGGGTATCAAATACCAAAAGAGCATGAGAGAATAAATCTTCATCAGATACTCCCCAAATAGTTTTAAAGACAGGATTTTTAAAATCGAGTTCATCAATAATTCTATCAAAACTATTTGTAGAGGCAAAATGACCAAAATTATCAAAATAGGATAATCCCCCATAGAGAAAAACGGTGTTATAATCTAAACCTTTTAATATAGAGGACAATGAAAAAACATTTTCACTTCCGGGACGTTTCACAATCGACCTTCCCGGAATAGGAGGAAAACTTGCCAGTGATGCTTCCAATCCTCTTACCGTACGATTACCTGTGGCATAGATATTGGAAAAAAGTAAACTTGTTTGAATCAAAGAATCAAACCGCGGCGTAAGATTCGGTCCGTCAGGATGAAGAGTTCCTATGAAATTAGAACCAAAACTTTCTTCCAAAACTAAAACAATATTGTAGCGGTGTTCTTTGTAATTACTTGTTACTTTACGGGCAATAGATTGTTTATCATCATTGATAAATGATGAGTGACTGTCATCAAGCAATTTTCTTAATAGTCCAAAAGATGATGACTTGTCTCTTTGTAAATAATACTGATTATAATCTAATTCATTGGTAAGACCCGAATAAAAAAACGAATAGACACCATTTAATCCTATCTCATTTAAAATTCGATTATTTGAGATTTTAGCAAAATCAATTCCGAGTATATATGTCAAACAAACAATTAGCACAGCATACGTAAGAGTAATGAGAAAACGAGTACGGAATAATTTGGGATATAAAAGTACACTTTTATCTAATTGTTTTCTTACAAACCACATAATAATGAGAGATAGTATTCCAGTGACAATTAAAATAGTCAGAACCGGATACGTATCCCAAATATTTATAAACACTTCATGGGGATAAATAAGGTAATCAACTGCAACATAATTAAAGCGCGAACTAAATTCATCAAAGAAAATAATTTCAGCAACACCTAAATATAAACTGCCAAAAACAAAAATAAATCCTGCAATTGATGTAATCCATCGAACTAAAAAAAATGATTTCCATTTAGCGGGATAAAACAACAAGACCAAAACAAGTGGAAAGGTAAGATACAAAGAGATAAATAAATCAAAAACTATTCCAACTATCAAAATAAGAGGAACCATGTATATTGAGTCGGATATTTCTCCAAAATTATTGAAAACTAAAGCAAAACGGGTGATGCTTGAGGTTAAAAGAAATATTCCAATAAACCACAAACAGATTGCACAATTTTTAGAGACTCCCCTAATATTTTCTTTTAAAGAAGTTGTTATAAATTTCAAGATACTAATTCCTTTTAATTACAATAATTATGAAAATATAAAAGCATAACGTACAACATGAAAGTATAAAAAAGCTAGTTATTTTGATTAAAAAAATATTGTAAAAACACAAGATACAACTTATGATCTTTAGATAAAAGTGTTCCAAAAGTTATCAAAATTAGATAAAGGTATCCAAAAACTATCATTTTCCATAGAAAGCTTCATTATCCCTTGCATAAAAAAGTGAAATTACCTATTATATTTAAGAACTTACAAATACTACTCACGGAGAAATCATGAAATTAAAAGCGTATAGTTGGATTCTCTCTCTTTTAATAATTGTAACCGCCATTACAATTCAGGCAAGAGATATTAAGCAGGTTAAAGTATTTATTGACGACAAAACAATGCTTGAATCATTACAGTCAATGTCTCTTGATATTGTAGAACGTGGTGATAATTATATAGTGATTATTACAAACTCAACTGAGCTCAATGAAATTCAGCAAATAGGATTTCGCACAGAAATAGTGTACGATGATGTTGTCGCACATTATCAAACACAGATACATGGAAAAGTTTTACCTGACATATCGACAACTGAACAAGATATGGGAGGATATAAAACATTAGATGAAATTAGCTCTGCCGTAGATTGGCTGGTACTTGCTCATTCAACATTAATTTCAAATAAAGTTGTTATTGGGCAAACCTTAGAGGGTAGAGATATTTGGGCGGTTAAGATTTCAGATAATCCTAATGTGGATGAAGATGAACCGGAAATTTTATATCATTCCGCTATTCATGCCCGTGAAGTTATCACCCCTGAAGTATTACTGTATTTTATGAATTACTTATTGGATAATTATGGGACAGATCCTGAAGTAACTGATATTGTTGATAATCGCGAATTATGGTTTGTGTTAAATGTAAATCCTGATGGTTATTATCATAATGAAGTTACCGACCCGTTAGGTGGAGGCATGTGGGGAAAAAACCGTAGTGATAATGGCGACGGAACTTTTGGTGTCGATCTGAACCGTAACTTTGGATATAATTGGGGATACGACGATATTGGTTCTTCACCTGATCACTCAAGCGAAACATATCGCGGGACAAGTGCTTTTTCCGAGCCTGAATCTCAGGCAATGCGTAATTTTATTGAAGCCCACAATTTTGTTATTACTGTTGCGTATCACTCCTATTCAAATTTAGTTCTGTGGCCTTGGGGGTATGACTATTTATACACCGAAGATGAAAATGTCTTTAGTCTTATAGGGGATTCAATATCTGCTTATAACGGTTACTCGCCGGGACCGGGATGGACATTGTATACTGTGAACGGCGATACAGACGATTGGGGATACGGAGAACAAACAACAAAAAATAAAAATTTAGCTATCACATGCGAAGTAGGCAGTAACTCCGACGGTTTTTGGCCGAACCCCTCTCGAATTCCTGCATTAGTATCTGAAAACCTGGGACCGAATCTGTTTATTGCAAAAGCTGCCGAAAATATTTATCAGATGGTTCCTCCAAAAACTCCGCTTCTGAGTGTAGATAATATCGTTGATAGTGTCAGTTATAATGCTAATTGGTCACTTGTTGATACTAATAATCCGGCTGTTGTATATGAACTGATTGAAATGCAGAACAAAACTACCGGTGTCGACGATGGTACAAATTTTGATAACTGGAATAACTCCGGATTCCTTCTTTCTACATCAGAATTTGTAAGTTCTCCATCGGCTTTTTATTCTGATTCAGGTAATAATGTATATTCAACTATGACATCAAAAGTATCATATTTAGTACAACCAACGGACAGTATTCAATTTATGACAAAATATGATATAGAAGCTAATTGGGATTATGCATATGTTGAAGTCTCAACTGATGGAATAAATTTTACTCCTATTGCTGGTAATATTACAACAACTTCAAATCCAAACGGAAATAACAAAGGTCAAGGTATTACCGGAACATCTTCCGGTCTTTGGGTATCTGCATCTTTTGATATTAGTTCCTATTCGGGACAAAATATATATATAAGATTAACATACAGCACCGACGGATATGTTGTTGAAGATGGTTTCCACGTTGATGATTTTTATCCTGCTGTTTCTTTTGCATCGAGTACAGTTATTGCCTCTGATATTGTAGATACTTTTTATAACTTTGCTGATAAGCCAACCGGAAATTATTATTATAAAGTACGGGGAAAAGATGCAGAGAATCAATGGTCTGAATTCTCCTTAACTGTAGAAACTACTGTCATACCTTCTTTAACAGACTGTTTTGCAACCGGGGATATTAATAATGATGGTATTGTACTTTCTGTCGCCGATATCACATATTTAATTCGTTTTATGCAGGGAATAGGACCTGCTCCTGAACTACCTTATTTAGCTGACATGAACGGTGATTGTGTTATTTCACCTGCCGATACTATCATATATAACGATTATTTTGCAAATGGTTTGTCGGTCTTTCCTCAATACCCAATCCCAACTTGTTGTACTGTCGATATAGATCGTGATGGTGACGGTGTGTTTGATTCAGACGAAGAATTATTGGGAATGAATCCTTTGAATTCTGATTCTGATGGTGATTCTGTTGACGACTTTACTGAATTAAACGATGTTGGAAACCCCTTAAATACTGATGGAGATGCTCTTATAAATGCTCTTGATCCGGATGACGATGGTGATGGTATACCAACTATTGACGAGATTGCAAATGGAGATACAGACCTTGATGGTATTCTCAACTATTTAGATGATGACGACGATGATGATTCTATTCTGACTATCAATGACAATTGTCCCTTAGTTGCAAATCCGGCACAAACTGATTCTGATTCAGATGGAATCGGTGATGCATGTGATGCATGTTGTGTCCTGCGAGGTGATGTTAATGCCACCGGTTCTATTAATGTTTCTGATTTGGTATATCTTGTTGCTTACAGTTTCCAAAGCGGACCTGCCCCGGCATGTGTAGAAGAAGGTGATGTTAACGGCTCAGGTTCTATCAATGTTTCTGATTTGGTATATCTTGTTGCTTATAGTTTCCAAAGTGGTCCTGCTCCTGCTTCCTGCCCATAAGTAATTTCATGTATATATAAATAAAAAGCCGTCTTTTTTTAAGACGGCTTTTGTATAATGCATCTTTTGAAAGAGTTTACACGTAACTGTTCCAACTGTCAATTTTGAGGATGACAAGAGATCTGATTTAATCGGAAATTTATAGCCAACCGAAATCAGAGCGTTTAAAAATGCTTTTTACGATAAGAATCAATATTTTTGGCATGCATACGAACTTGACTAATAAATTTTTCAAAAATATAAGTGTCACGAAGTGATAGCTCATCGATAATCGGAAGTGACGGACATAGTTTTAAAACAACAGCAGCAAATACTCCGGTTCCAAATTCAGAGACAAGGCTGTCACCGTCAATAATTTTCGCAGTTTTTATTCCACACGATGGAGATTTGGATTTTAATATAAGACCGGAGATATTTCTAAAATCAGATTTCAGAATTCTGTCTTGGCTGAACTCCAGCATTTCTGTTGTCCAGTCTTTACCGGACTGTTCTGCTATCATACGATAATTTCCGGTCAGACCAACAAGATTAATTCTCTCGCGGGGTACTGTCATACCAATTTCAACTTCCGGACAAATAGGCAGAAGCTTTGCTATTTGTTCAAGCTGTTCAATGAGAGAGTTATCTCTTTTACTTTTCCTGTCATAGCGTACATTTTCACCAAGCAGACAAGATGAGATACCGATTGTTATATTCGTATTCAATTATTAATCTCAAGACTTAATTTTAGTTATAAAAACATAAACTTACTGTTTCGGTGGTTCCTGATTTTGATTTATCAAAATTGAGAACTACCGATTATCTGTCAGTTCACAACCCGTCAGGACGAGTCAGGAACTGACATAACGATCAATATTCATATTCATATTCATATGATAAATAAAACAAATGAACCATACTTCGACAAGCTCAGCATAACATATTTATTTAAAAGCAGCTTTTACATCGCACTTGAATAAGGCATCCAGAATCAATCAAACGCACTATTATTGTGCGTTTCAATATATAGTTCTATCTCAATATTTACCTATCTTATTGATTATCTTTGTGTTACGTTTTTTGGCATATTGCTTGCAGTAGAGTAAGATAAAGAAAGATGATAAAGGAGATAAAATGAAAAATTTAAGTATCACATTGTTTGTTCTCACATTGTTTTTTTCTGTTGAGTCAGCAACTGCCGGACATTTTGGTTCAAACAGACAATCAATGTTAGAATTCTCATTGTCGGCAAGAGATTATAACAGCAATCTAAATGAAGTCGATTTTGGCAACCGTAGTTCATTTGACAATGCGAAGTTCTCTATCGGAGTGAACCATTGGACAACAGCTTTTTCAGCAATGACATTCTCAATCGCCGCTATGGATGTTACCGATAATGTCTATTACAACGAGTTTGGAATTTACGGCACAAAAAGTACAATTGTTCCAATGTTTTTTGGTAGTCGTTTTTATATGACTGACATCAATGGTGTTATGCCGATAAATCCATATTTTGCTATATCCGGCGGTCCTGTTTTAGGTGTTAATAACTATAAAGACTATGGGGATGTAGTCTATTTTGAAGATGATGTTTATCTCACATTCGGCGGATATGTCGGAGGTGGTGTAGATATCATGTTTGGTCAAAGAACAACTGTCGGTTTGCAGGCGGGGTATAATTTTTATGCTGATTTTTCTGAATATATCGGCGAAAGAAAAAATTACAGCGGAGCAGAAATCGGTTTATCACTCGGATTTTTATTTGGAAATAATAATGAACAGTCATCAAGAAGAAATTCAAAAAAACGAGTCAGGAAATTTTAATTCCTGAATTTTTCTGACCTTTATCATAGATAAAAAGGATGTATCGAGCCGGTGCATCCTTTTTTTAGCTTTGTTAATAAGTCTGTTTTCTTTTTAACTGGATAATTTTATGCCGATGATATATACTTTCTCAAAGAATTAAATAAAGAGAGAAAGAACATAATTGGAACAAAATTTTTCAAAAGACAATACGGTAAAAGATAAAAAAACAACACCACTGTATATACATATTATTAAATATATAGTGTTAGTTATAGTTCTCTATTTTGTGTACAAGGCGTTTGATTATAATTGGGATGAGATTAAATCGTTTAAATGGTCACTCAATTATTGGCTGCTTCTTCTTTCGATTACCGCTCATCTTATCACTCTCGGTATGTTTTCAAAAGTGTGGTGTATTCTTATGAAAGGGTTCGGATTTACCGTTTCATTTCCGCATGCTTTTAAAATAAGTTACATTGCTAATTTAGGACGGTACCTTCCCGGTCGTATATGGCCTGTTTTTGGAATGGCGTATCTTGCCAAAAAAATCGGTATTGATGAGCAGTATTCGGTGACCTCATGGGTGGTAGTTCAATTATTTGCAATACCCTCGGCTTTTTTAGTCGGGATTATCTCACTTTTTTTTATTGATACATTTATTTCTGTGTCGCTTAGTTCTTTTTTAGGGATCAGCTTTTATCTTTTTGCAGGTGCTATTACGATTTTTTCTTTTATGCTGATATTTTTCCCGAAATTTGTTTTTAAACTGTTTAATATCTTCTTGGTGAAAATAAAACGTGAGCCTATCAATTTTAATCTGCCAATAAAAACCGCACTTAAGTTGTATCTTGGTTATGCACTCTGCTGGATTGCGTATGGATTTTCATTCTGGCTTTTTATTGTTTCGATAACAGGCAATTATGAACTGCCGATTATCGGTGCAATAGGTGTATTCGCTTTGGCATATCAGATTGGCTATCTGGCTATCATTATGCCGGGGGGAATCGGCGTAAGAGAACTTGTACTGGTAACACTTTTGAATCCATTTTTTGGTGCGGCGGCGGCAGGAATAGCGGTGGCGGCTCGTATTTGGAATATGCTGACAGAGATTACTGCCGCTTTGATAGCATGGGCGATTAAATTAGAAAAATAAGATATACTACTTTCTAAAAATTTTATATGGAATCAGCATCGAGACTTTCTTTTGATATTCTCTATAAATATCTCCAAATTCTGACACTAATTTTTTCTCCTCTAAAATTGTGCCGATAATTACATACACCGAAAGAATAGAATTCATTATCAACTTCGACATAACTAAACCGTTTAATCCTACCGCCCACAGAATGAGAATTGTCGCAAGATACCATGGATGACGAGTGTACCGCAAAATACCTGTTTGCTTAAAACTGCCCGACTGACCTATCCCCCCTGACGGATTGTTTTGCTTGAGTTGCCGAATCCCTAAAAACTGTTTTATATCATAATTTTTGGTACCCATGACAAAAAAGAGCATAGCAACACCAAATAAAACTATTTGTAATATATGCGTATAAACATTCGGATTGAAAAGAATTTCTTCTTTAAATAATGATGCGTAGAGCCGTATAGATATAAAAGAAACAAGAGCAAAAAAATTATAAAACAGGCGAACATATTTGTATCTGTTTTTTAATTTTCTTTTAAAGTAATTCGTAATCGATGGTGTAATCAAAAAGCTGTGAAAAAAACACCAAAGGCTCCAAAGAAATGCTATGAAAAAATATTTCACGTCGGATAAAATCTTTCAAGTTTTTATATTACTTTCAAAAAATAGTATACGAAAGAAGTAACAAAATTATAAGCAAATATTTATTTCATATTATTTGAGCAGTCAGGAACCCCTTCCTGATTGCTTAATCGTCGGGAAAGGGTTCCCGACGACACAATAATAGGTTTTTTCAACAGCCCTGGTAATGTTATAATCTCAACAGGGACGTATTACTTTATCGGCAGTTGCCATAACAGCCACAGTCATATCCATTGTGCCGACTTCACCTATCAACAATTTATCCCGCACATTAAAATGGTCTAAACAAGTACCGCAGCTTGCGATTTTTGCACCCTTTTCTTCTAATACTTTTAAGCTTTCCAGCACTTCGCTTCCCTCGGTGGTGAGAGTCACTGCTGAATTAACAAACCCGATAACATCTATAGACGTATCGGATTTCGTCATTTCAGATAAAAATGATTTGAGAAGTTTTTTGCCAAGTGTCCGGTCGCCGTTGCCCATTTGGTCTGAATTCAAATATAAAAATGTCATATCTGTTCCTTTGTAAAATTGTTGAATATAATTTATATGCTTCATACAAAAATGCAACGGAGAAATATACTTTTGTTAAACTTATTTTTTTCACCTTTGGTTTCAATTTACATTACTGAAATATTTCGACTCGTTTTTAAATAGTCTCACTCACTGAATCTATCATCTGCCGAAATATCACCTGCACGGTGTGCCTTGCCTTCCAACCATCCCTCTCGGTAATTATCAACGTCTTCAAAGGCGGGAACATACGGTTTGATGTCAAGCAAGGGCGTTCCATCAACCATGTCAACATCCACAATATGAACAGCACTGCCTTCAATTCTGTCTAACTGTACTACCGAAAGACCAATTGCATTTGGTCTTCTTGGTGCCCGAGTAGAGAACAAACCGCGTTGTTTGGTATCAAGAAATGGTTTTACATTGAGATCAAAGCCCTTAGATAAGTGGAAATAATAGATAAGAGTAATATGCGAAAAACCATCAAGGTCACGAAGTCCGGGAATAAATTCGGGAAATAATTCAATCCATCCTTTTGCATGAGATGAACCGGATGGTTGAATTGGGGTACCTTTTGGTTGGGAAAATGGTGTATGAATCACACCAATTGGTTTGATTATTATTTGTTCCACGGTCTTTCCTTTTATAGGATAAATTTGTTTTTACTAACATAGACATAACAGATTGTTATGCAATAAAAAAATAGGCATACCGGATTTGAACAGACAAAGCCTGATATACCCGTGCCACTGATTGAAAGAGAATAATAATGATGTCAGGAACATAGGACTCCTGACATCATTCGCTACATCTTTATTCTACAATTGATTTATGAGACAATTTTATCTATATTTATACTCTCATCATAGATTAAAATCTACTTTGGACAGATATTATTATATATCATCAACTAAAGGAGAATTGTTGTGCGTTATTTCTTAATTCTAATTTTCGTTACTGCTACATTTATAGCTTGTGGTGTTAAAGATTTATTGGTGCTGTATGATGGTGAAAGAAGAATACCTACTGAAGTAGCAATCATACAGATTGGAAATGTCTATTTAATGCAAGTTGATTCGCTGAAAAGAAAGTATCAAGCCATTTCTGTAAACAATATTGAAGTCCTGCCGGACAGACATATACTCGGTCTGGGATATAGTTCCCAAAAAGGACGATCAAGAAGAATAATCAACCTTGAGTTTACAGCAGTAAGTGGACATACATATCTTGTGAAAGCTCGTGCAGGTTACAATCACTGGACACCTTGGATAATTGATGTTGCTCTTGATTCTATAGTTGCCGGGTCAAAAGATTTAAACGACAAAGAACATAGAGGTTTGTTAAATTGGAAAAATAGGAATTTTTAAATTAGAAATCTTGAATCTCATTTCTTAAAATCAAATAATATGCTTAAACTTTTTTTGAATTTTCTGAAACTAAACCAGTATATGTATTAAATAAGGAGAAATAACAATGGCAGAAAAACCTATCTATTCAAGTTTATCCACAGCAAAAAGTCTGTGGCAAGAATACAGCATATACGCTGATCGTGTTGAACTAAAAACACATCTTGGAAATTTAATTGTTCCATTTTCTGAAATTGAGTCTGTTGAAGTTCGTGAATCAGATGTAAAAGGGTTAATTCATGGAGAATTACAACTAAAGAATTTTAAACCGGCGTTAAAATTAGACTGGGCTAATTTTGTTGAGCATGTTGTTCTGGATAAAAATGAAGGAAAAATCAAACGTATTTTGTTTACTCCTGACAATCCTGAAGAGTTTAAAAGTGCTCTTGAAGAAGCTCTCAAACACAAGTAAAACTATATTACAACCACGTCTATCCGTAGTCGTCTGACAATATATTTGTGCTGATATTTTGGCGAGAGAATTCTAACCCATTGTAATGCAATAAAAAATACGCCATCAGGGATTCGAACAGACTTAGTCTGATACACCCGACCCCACTGATTAAGAGATTATTGACAATAAATAAACAATATTGTATCATTGGTCTAAGCTGCTAAATATAGTATTATAAAAAATTGGAATAAATTATGAAATTTTCTAGTTCAGTAATAAGAGAACTTAAATATTATGTTTATATCTATTCTCATCCAATTACAAGTGAAATATTTTATGTCGGTAAAGGTAAGGGAAATCGTGTATTTTCACATTTGAAAGACGATAATGATAATCAAAAAGTTAAGTATATAAATGATTTAAAGAGACAAGTGCTAAAGCCTAAAATTGAGATTCTGATACATGGACTTGAAGATGAAAATACTGCCTTAAGAGTTGAAGCTTCAATAATTGATCTACTGGATATTCATAATTTAACGAATAAGCAAAGTGGTTGGAAAAGTGCTACATTTGGAAGAATGACAATTGAACAAGTTATTTCAACATATGAGAAAAGAAGAATTGATATTATTGAACCATCTATTTTAATAAGAATAAGTCAACTCTTTAGATATTCAATGACAGAAACAGAATTATACGATTTTACAAGAGGGTATTGGAAATTAAACCCTGACAAGGCGGGGTTAGCAAAATACGCTTTTTCAATATACGAAGGTGTAATCCAAGAAGTATATATAATTCATTCTTGGTTTAAAGCAGGGACAACATTCGGCACTCAACGCGAAAACAAAAAATCTGAGAAAATTACTGAGAGCAGACTTTCCGACAGATATGAATTTATTGGTAACTTTGCCGAAGAAGAAATAAGAAAAAAATACAAGTACAAATCGGTTGCTCATTATTTTAAAAAAGGCGGAATGAACCCAATTATGTATCTAAATATTGATTAGTTTATTCTTATGATTAGTTATCAGTAGTCCTCTCACGCATACTAATCAAATAAATTCTATCAAGAATTTTCTAACTCATTGTAATGCAATAAAAAATACGCCATCAGGGATTCGAACCCCGGACCCACTGATTAAGAGTCAGTTGCTCTACCACCTGAGCTAATGGCGCATTTTAACTGCCCTATCTTAACAAAAAACACGCAAAAACACAATCATTATGTATAAAAATATTC
>CALCCW010000199.1:0-38057 GCA_937900185.1 uncultured candidate division Zixibacteria bacterium
GAAGGGAGGGGTAACAAGGAGAGGAAAGAAAAGAAAGAGGAAGAAGAGAAAGGGTAAGAGAGGGGGAGGAGCGTGATAGGAGAAGAGTGGGGGGGGTATGGGTGAGGGGAAGGTGGAAGGAGAGGGGGAGGGAGGGGGAGGGGAGAGGTGTAAAAAGAAGAGAGATAGATGAAGAGTGAGGGGGTAGTGAAATTTATGGAAAATAATAAAATTTCTGTTTTTGTAATTTTTTTTTTCAAGCAGAAGACGGCATACGAGATATATCAGTGTGACTGGAGTTCAGACGTGTGCTCTTCCGATCTACAAACTCCGCAACCGGAAATTTCAATTAGTGTTTCATCCGGTTTAATATCTGAAATTTTGTAAACAATTTTTTCAAATGGTTTATCTTTGGCAATCATTTGATATGCTTTTACATCTATCATATTTATCTCCATTAATAATTAATTTGTGCAACGTTTATATTCTTCACGTGCTATAAGTGCTGCTCCCAAAGCTACAGCTATCTGCGGCTTTGGAATACTTTCAACTTCACATTTAAATTCATTCTTTAGTAAATCTTTTAAGTAGGGGTGGTAGGAAATAACTCCACCACATAAATAAATGGGGATACCTTGCATTACGGGAAGTTTGCAGATTCTATCTACTATAGAAAGATATATACCTTTAGAAATATCCTCAACCGAAACCCCATTAAACTTCCATCCAAGAATTTCTGTTTTTGCAAAAACAGTACAAAAACTGTTTATCAATTTATCATTCGTAGAGTTTCTTGCTAGAGCATTCATTTCATGAATTTCAATTTCAGCTTTTTCGGCGATTTCTGTAATAAAAGTTCCAGTACCTGCTGAGCATTTGTCATTCATGATGAAATTTATAACTTCACCTGCGGGTCCGCATTCAATTATTTTGATATCCTCACCGCCAATATCTATAATACATTTATGTATCTGATAATATGAAGAAACACCTTTAGCGGCACAGATAAGTTCTGTCTTTTGCATATCACCTTTAAAACTGCTCCGACCATACCCTGTGGTACAAGTTTTAATAACATTAAACCGTGATCCTATTTCAGTCCTAGTATTTTCAAACGACTGTCGGTTTCTACTTAATGTTTGTATAGTTTCATCAAATAGAATTTCACTCATGTCATTAACAACAACAAATTTAGTATATGAAGAGCCTAGGTCTATTCCTAAAAAGTGATTGTTCATAATTTTTATCTAATTTTAGTCCTGTAAGTGTTCCAGTAAGTGTACTAATGCTGTCACAGATTGATTTAATGGAGTAGGCAAATAATGCTTTCTTCCATATTCAACGATTTTGCCATTTAAAAAGTCAATTTCAGTTTTGTTACCATTCTCAAGATCAACAAGCATTGAAGGACGGTGATGTCCGGCATTTTTTAAATACCTCATTGAAAATCTTCTGAATTTTTTACCTAATTCAATTTTTTCTTTATCAGCAATCCTCACAGATTCATCAATAAGAGCTTCTACTAAATCAAGAGTCAATGGAAAATCCATAACTTCTTTCATTGTTTTTCTGGTAATTGCACATACGGCACTCAGAGCAGCATTTAATATTGCTTTTTCCCAGACATGATCTACAATATCTTCAGGAATTTCAGTTGTTAAGTCAACAGAATTTAATAAGTCTGTAACTTGCTGTGCAATATCTTCTCCCTGAGGCATGAGGGCAGCAAGATAATTGGGTGGATTAAAGAAACTGACATGCACAATGTTTTCAGAAATATTACCAGCATAGTTAATAACCATACGAAGAGTTCTTTGGTCTGTGAATTCACGGGCAACGATGACTTCATTGTCAATACCATTTTGTGCTACCATGACAAACATCTTATCAGTTGCAATCTCTTTTAGCTGGCTAACCACTTTTTTTAAAACAGGGGTTTTTACAGCAAAGATAACTAAGTCGAGATCATACATTTGAAGTTCTTGAATAGAATAACATACGTCAGAAACTTTAACTTTTTTTTCGAACTTAAATTTGAGAACAATTCCTTTTTTTTTGATTACATCCATTTTTTGATGAACTAAATCACAAAGGACAACAAATGCTCCAGCTTCAATCAGATGAGCTCCTAAGGCAGCACCAACGGGACCCATTCCAACAACGCCAATTCGTAAATTACTTTTACCGTTGTTGTTATTATTTTCAGACATATTTCACCTCTATATTATAGACTCTCTTTTTTCGTTTTAATTAGTTCAATAAAAGTTTCAAGCTTGGTTTGAGATTGTCCATCGGAGAAAAACCGTAAATCGTTGAGATCACCATCAATTGTTAAGGTATCGATTCCTGTAGCATCTTTTAATCGTTTTGGAAGACCAAACCTATTATTTGTATTATTAAAACAAGTTTTACAATCATGAAAAATAATGCCATCAATATCAAACTCTTTTAACATTTTTTTCATATAATCTAATTTTACATTCTCACCACGATTGATAAAAATTTTAGTGTATGCTGAAGCCATTGACTCAAGTGGGTTATTTATATTAAAATCATCAAATATCCAACTATTACAGTAAGTGGATGCAACCACAAAAGTATTATTCTCTTGAAAAAACTGTGCCATAGTCCTTAGTCGTCCCCATATCGGCATACCTTCCCAATAGAGTCTTATCTGATCGCTTGTATTATTAGAATCTTTATTTGGTGTCTTAACAAGCCCCTTTAGTTCATCCAGAGTTTCTTTATAAAAATCAACACAAATCTGTGTTCCTCGTAACATTACAATTGGAGCCATTAGAATTGTCCCATCAAAAAAAGTAAGTGGTGATGGTTTACTTTGTGCAGTTTCTAAAACTTGCTTCCAAAGCTTGCTACCTTCACAACTCATAGATAGGACTTCTGTTAATTTTGTTGGGTTTAATTTTTCCCCAAGTACTTCTTCACCAACAGAGATAACTTTTTCAAATTGAGCAACAACATTATCAATATCTGCCTTGGCGACATCTTCTAAATTTCGAGGAGGGTAAATACCAACAACAGGACAATCATATTCTCGTGCGTAGTAGTTAAACCACTCTGCAACCTCACGGCATTGATTTGTATTAAATACAATCATATCTGGTTTTGGAATCGACTTAAGTCCATACGCATTTGTAAGAGGTGTTTCATTGACTAGATAAGCACCAATGTCTGATGTAAGGTATGAACAAATTTCTCCAGAAAAGCCTGCTTGATGTGCTTTCGGTATATATTTCCCGGCAAGTCTCGAAGCTCCAAGCATCGCCCCATGATTTTCAGGGAAGTACACATCAAAACCTAAAGCTCTTAAAATTTCTGCTGGACCAGCAGAAGTACACCAAGCAATTGGTTCTTTCATATTGACAAAATAATTTTCTAAAATCTTCTTTAGTTTTTTTTGTGCTTTTAATTGAGCCATATTCTACTCTAAATCTATTAAGTAAACTTTATCGCCATCTATAATATCATCTCTATCACCATACAAATAATCAATATTGTCCTTGAATACTTTTGCCACAGTATTAGGAGCAAGTTTCATCGAAGGAGTCAGCTCTTCATTTTCAATTGATAATTCATAATCCAAAAGCATTGCTTTCTTGACTTGGGAATATTTAGCGTCAAGTGATTCATTCATCTTTTGGACACATCGTCCAAGACATTTTGCAAATTCTTCGCAACCTTTTGGGCAATCACAACCATCTTTCATATCTGTTAAATTAGATTTATCAGATAAAAGTTGTTTGTTTGGAAAAAGTAAAATAACAGGATGTTCACACCCTGAACCAGCCACAAAAGCATGCGATAGAAAAGGGCAATCTTTAATCATTAGATTTTCAATTTCTGAAGGAACAACTTTTTCGGCGTTGCTTAATTTAAATATTCGATCTTTTCTTGAAATTAGTTTCAGCCCAGTTTCTTCGAAACTACCGACATCACCTGTATAAAACCAGTCATCACCATTGAGGACTCTTTGGGTCTCCTCGGTATTGTTATAATAGCCTTTCATTACATTTGGACCTTTAACTTTAATTTCATTTTCGTCAGATAATGAAAGCGAAACTCCAGCAATAGGTTTACCTACAATGCTTTCTTTACGTAGGACATTAGGATCCGTTACTGTACAACAAGGAGTTGTTTCTGTTAACCCCCATCCTTCAAAAATAGGAATATTTCGTTTTTCAAAAACATCAGAAATATTTTTTGGGAGTGGAGCTGCGGCTGTAAAGATAAACTTAAGTTGGTCATGAAAAAAAATATTTTCAACATCAGGGTCTTGCATACAACGAGTTATAATACCTTGATATATCTTTGGAACAGAGAAGAATGTTGTTGGTTTCACTTTCTTCCAGTTTTCAATAAGTACATCTAAGTCTTTCCCAAAACTATGTTCTAATGATAAGACTGCACCATTGGTTATAGCTGAATACTTCTCATAAATCCCACCAAAACTATGATGCCAAGGCAAATATGACAAAAATCTGTCATCAGAATTTAAACTCCATAACAATTTCATCGCAGCTTGTTGTGAAAGAATATTTTTATGTGTTAGCATAACACATTTAGGTTTTCCCATCGTTCCAGAAGTATACATCATAAGTGAAATAGAATCTGGCTCAACACTACTCCCTTGAATTTCCGAACATTTAGGAGTCGTTTCTAATAGTGACTTATAATAAATACAATTTGCATTTTGCTTATTTTCTATTTCATTAAAATATATAATTCTTTCGAATTCATTTGGATTTTCAAGTTTCTGAAATTGATTCATATCAGATACAACAACAAACTTCGGATCACAAAATCGGATTAATCGATTTGTCTGATCAGCGGGATAACCTGGGAATATTGGTATATAAACGGCTCCCATTGACATGACCGCCATTTCAATTTCTAACATTTCTTGACGATTTACTGAACTAACTACAAGATGATCTCCAGCTTTAAATCCTAAATCCTGTAATGAGGATTGAAGTGCTGAGATATTATGTTGAAATTGTTTCCAAGAGAGAGTAACATATTCGTTATCATGCACTTCTTGATATACAGGCTTGTTTGCAAATCGCTGCGCATTATCATTAAGCATTAAAGCAAGGTTTTGATGATAAGGCGGAAGCTCGTTTGCTCCATGTATTATTCTGTCACTCATTGAGTAACACTCTCTTCTAAAAGTTTATAATGCCTAAAACCTCCCCATAAGGCAGCTCCTATTGCACCGGTAGCATAACAATTATCAGAAGCAATAATTTCCAAATTTAGATTTCGATCACTTGCCATCTCTTTAATAACTTCTACCAAGCCAACATCTTGAGACATACCACCAGTTAAAGCAACCGGCGATTCAACTTTTAATTTACTAAGCAATGAGATAATACGTCGTGCAATTGATTGATGTATACCTTTGATGATATCGGCAGTATTTATCCCTTGTGAAACCATGTTGATAACATCAGTTTCTGCAAGTACAGCACAAATACCACTCATTTTGGCTGGCTCTTTTGATTCTAGTGATAATGGTCCCACTTCATCAATCGTCACACCTAAGTAACGTGTTATATTTTCCAAAAACTGTCCAGACCCAGAAGCACACTGTCCTGTCATAGCATAATTTTTTACACGAGCACCTGATTCAAGTGACATGACTCGGCAAAAGAGAGCTCCCATATCAACAACTGTTTTTATCTCAGAGTGAAAATGGAATGCACCTTTGGCGTGCGTTGTCATGGAATAAAAGTGACCACGCTTACGTTCTACTAGTTCACCCTCTCCGGTAGATGCTACATACAAAATGTCATCATATAATAAATTATTTCTTTGTAGAATATCATCTACAACTTTATTGATAAGTTTAGTAGGATTTCTTTTTCGAATTTTTTCATTTGTAATTTCAATAATTTTTGAATTTTCACTATAATCAATTAAAGCAGTTTTTATATAGCTACTACCGACATCAATTCCCAAAGTATATCCCATGACTATTATTTCCTTCTTGCACTAAATAAAGCCGCACCTAAAGCACCCATAAAAATAGAATCAGTGTGACAATTAATTGTGAGCTTACCGTAGTTTTGCTCAACCATTTGTGAGACATATTTAACTACAGCTTGGTTACGTGCAACTCCGCCTGTAAAGGTGAATTCATTTCGAACACCGCCTGAACGAGCAAGAAGTCCAAAAGCTCGTTGCACGATTGCTTTATGTAAACCAGCTAAAATATTTTCTTTTTTCTCACCCAAATTGAGATACTCACGAAGTTCTGCTCCGGCAAAAACTGTACATGTTGAACATATGTTTGCTTCATGGTCTGCTTTCATTGCCATAGGTCCTAATTCACCGACAGAAATACTCATTTCATCAGCAATATACCCAAGGTATCTTCCGCAACCAGCAGCACAACGGTCATTCATTTGAAAACTTGTTACCAAGCCGTATTTATCAACTTGAATAGCTTTTGTGTCCTGACCACCTATATCTAAAACAGTTCGTGTTTCAGGGAATATCGCATGGGCACCCATAGCATGACATAAAATTTCAGATTTTATATGTATTTCTTCAAATGGAAGTAACTGCCTGCCATACCCTGTTCCGATATAATCAGATGGCTCTAAAGAAAAGGACTCGATATCTTCAAGGTTTTTTCTAAAACTATCTTCTCTCTGATACGAATCTTCAGGTAGAAGTTCAACAGCTTGTTCTGCCAAGTCAGAAAAATCAAAGTTTAACTTTTCATTTTCTACAGGAGTAATCGAACGATCATAGAGAGCAACTAATTGATCATAATAATCTTTATATTCATTTTGAAGAGTACTCATATAGCTTGCAGAAAAAAGGTCTCTGAAAAATTCAGATGATGATGAAATTGTACTTGAGAGAAATTTTTCTTTAACTTCTAATAGCATACTTTCTTTATATTTATTAAGAAGAGTAGTTGCAACTTTAGAAAGATCTTTATCTTCCAATTGAGCAGCATTTTCAAACATGACATCCATTAATCTATTATATCTATACTGATACTGCAGATAATGGAATCTATTTTCAAGTTGATTAATAAGAGAATCCCAATCAACAGCATCGTTTGATTCTGATTTGAGTTTTCGATGTAACAAAGTAAAGCGAGAGTTAAATTCTGCTTCATCTTGAGCTATTTGTGCGGCTACTTCATAGTTGGAACGAGTATTTGTAATACCACGTCCAATAATATCCCCGCTGCTATCAACAATAACAGCTTTGGATGTTGTCGAGCCTAAATCTACACCAAGGAAAACGTTCATTTCTTTCCTCATAAACTTATTAGTTATTTTCTGTTATGTTAACACATCATCTGACAAATTATCATTGCCAACATTAAAAGTTTGGCGTTGGTCAAGCATTTGGAAAAAGGAATCAAGCCTGTTTTTTATATTAGAATAAGAATAATACCGAGGGTCGACTAAATCAGTTTCGATAAAGCCTACGGGAATTCCAAGACGTTCCTCTAAGTCACGCATCATAACAAGTTGTCCAGCTGAAAAGGAGTTACAACTTTTAATAGAGTTGACTAAGAAACCATCAGCTTTATATCGTGTAATAAAGTTTTCAATAAAATCAATTCTTTGTGAAAGATTTCTATTTGTATAACAACCAAGACAATACTCTGCCATACTTTTAAGAGAATCTTTAGAGCTATGTCTGAATCCATCATCATAAACTCCCCCAACCCTTGTATAGGTTGAGCCAACAAAAACTGCCCCAATATCGTAAAACATTTTCCAGAAACCTCTAAAATGTGTCCAGTTTGGAGGACCCTCTACGACCAGTCGGAATTTTTCTTCCTTCATATACCCTTCTGGGGTAATCGGACCCAATTTATTTACTACTCGATAATTTACTTCTTTTAAAAGTTCCTGATAATACTCAAGACAATCCTGGCTCCCTCGGAAGGCAGTAAAAATCGGACCTATATAATAGACACCACCAAAATAGGCATCAATTGGTGAAGGTGTATGTTTGGCAGAGTCAAACACTTCGATTAACAAATCTTCAGCTTGTGCTGAAAGATCCATCTTCGCACCAAGTTTATCATTATCAAATTTTTGACCACTTACTTTTTCAAACTTTGGAATAACTTCGTTTTTTAACTGCTCTTTAATATAAGTTATTGCACTCGGTTCCATTTTACCAGCTTCTTGGTATGGAATATGCAGCATTGCAACTTCGGCGTTTGGGTAAAGTTGTTTTAAATTTTCAAACCATTTCATGAATACAAAACAACCAGTATAACTTAATAGCAAAATATCAGGTTCTGGAAGTTGTTGTCCTGTAGGTCCTATATTCCCTTGAAGCATCATTCCAATATCACATTTCACATAGGAACAGACATCTTCAGAGTAGCCCATATCTTCAGCTTCTTGAATATATTCTTTTGATTTTTGTCGCATCCCTGATTGCAGAGAATTTATTTCAGGATAGACAGGTAACATATCAAAGGCATAGATCAATTCAGTAAGATTCCCGGGTACAAATGTATATACAACTTTTTTACCAGTTTCTTTAACTTGGGATAATTCTATAAATTGTTCAGCAAGCATATGTTTCTGCTTGATCATACTATTTTCTATTTGAATTTCCATATACTACTCCCAAAGCTTTATCATATCGGCAAAGGTGCCGGCTTGTTCTTTAATAACATGAAACTGCCCTAGATTTTCGTGGTATTGAAAGTTTGAATGTTTAATGTGATGTCTATCCATCGCTTTTTCAAGCATAGGTCTATCTAATAGTGCAGGGTCACAAAAACTTGGTGCACAAAAAATGACACCATCGGCGTTGAGTTCTTTGACACGAGCTGCAAGTAAATCCCCCTTTGGTGTATCCCCTTCATAGACAGCCGATGAATATGTGCTGTCATTCAGATAACTATCTATAAGTACATCAACTGGGTCGCTTGATGCACAATCAATATCTTTTGAGAACCATCTATGCCCTAACTGAAAATCATCTTCAACGATATAACAACCGGCATTTTCGATAGTTTTAATCAAACCAATTGGAGGTTGTTCACAAAACGAACCTGAGACAACAACTCTGATTTTATCTTCTTGTTCATTGGTTGATTCTTGTAAAAGTGGTAATAACTTTTTGAGATAATCGTTATGGTCTTCAACAGACATCACGTTCCCAGCTCGTTGCACTAAATAAAAATCAACGGCAGGTATTTTATATGGGCTATTAATTCGGATGAAATCTAACTCTTGAAGTAATTTTCTGTTTTCATTATAAAGCACAATGGATGCATTTAGCTTTTCTGGTGTAATCTTGACGTTATTCATTTTTTCAAAATCATCAATTAATCTTTCAAGTTCTGAACGATAATACGTTCCACCAATTGATTTTTCAAAGTTCTGAGGAAAATCAAGGTAGCGAACAAATTTATCTTTGATTTTTATTTGAAAAATACCAGAGAGGTTTCTAATAACATCACATATAGATGGAAAAATAAATCCATCAAAGTCATCAAGATTCCCATTAAGGGCAAGTTCTACCACTGTGCGAGGAAGATGGCAGATATACGATTGAAAATATGCATCACCCCTTATAACAGGAATACGATCACCAGCTCCGAAAATTCCAACAGGTAACATTTCGGCAGCATGTACAATTTCTCTAGGAATATATATAGGGAGAAAACCAATTATCTTTCGAGATTTATTTTCTTGTTTCCATTTACTTGCATAAGTAAAACTTAAATCTTCAAACAGTTCTCTCGCTGTTTTTATTATTTCTATATAACTCGAATTATCCACGGAGTCCTTTCCAGCTAACAATAATATTAATAAAACAAATCATTATAGATTCAAATAATCAGCTATTACATAAAAGTTAAGAAATTTATCTAATGTTACTCAGCTAATTTTAAAATTATTTTAAAAATTATATTATTTTTGCTTACAGGTAGTCTTAACGTATACATATTTATATAGATGCATACATGTAAATAATATGTTAGAATGCGAAACAAAGCAAGAGATTTCACTTTTTTTTATAGTAAAATATTTACAATAATGTATACTTTTAATGTCGCAATATTTATATATTACTCTAAAACTTTTAAACATTCATAATTTTGTAAGCTTCTGAACCTATCATACCTCGTTGACATTCTTTAGAACTCATAAACGTAGCAGAATGTTTTGCCTGTACCGATATTGCATCAGACAATGACGCTTCACATGCATCACTAACACATAACATAATTGCTTTTCTAGCAGCTCTAACAACTGGATCGTTTGAAACAGGAACTTGCAACGCAGATGAAATGTCTTTCAACCCATCCGTTACAATCTCTTTTTTTTCCAAACCATGCTCTTGACCAGATGCAATTTTCCATGCCATCTCCAAAGAATCATTTACAGAGCCAGCAAAATCAACCATCCACCCAACAGCTTGAGGAGCTTTGACAGCCTTTCCAGTAAAGAGCATGTTAGAAATATTTGACCAGTCATCTTTTTTGGCTTTTCTAAAAGCCCAATGACAGCCTTCCATACCTGGAATCACAGGGAGAGTTACTTCCGGCATACCAACTTGACAATCGTCAGTTGCTACAACATAATGGCAGTGCATCATAAGTTCAAGCATTCCACCTAAGCAACGTTTGCCATTAAGGTAGCCAACTGAAACTTCAAAATCACTATACAGACGTCTTGCGGTTGTTGACCAGTTAAATGATATTTCATATCCTTTATCAAAATCTTCTAAAGCAGGATAAAAATCAGATGTATCGGCACCGACTAATTGTGTTGAAAAATGAAAATCAGATGTAACAATAACTCGTGTAATATTTTCAGCTTTCAACCAATCAATAGCACGATTCATCTCAACATCAACATCTTTATTATAACTTTCACGATTGATTGTTATAACTCCAACTTTGTCATCATGCTCAGCATTCACATACAGTTGTTGCCACTCAGGCTCATTCATCTTATCAAAAACTTCAGGATGCCATGAACTTGATTTTGATTCAGGATGTAATTTGTGATATTCATCAACTATTTTTACTGCTTCATCTTTGCCAAGTTGACGTATCATCGCAGGTAAGCCTGACCTAAACTGTGCACAAATTTCACCTATCGCATTTATATGTGAAAGATGCCCACGGTTCTCATGGAGCATGAGTGATGTCATTTGAATTAATGGACCTAAAATCCATTTTTCCATATCTTGTAACTCATCATCTGATATTTTCCAGTTTACTAATGGACGTAAATGATTCAGAGGATACCAATTTTGACCAGACTCTTTATGATATTCTAGTTCAAAAGTTGGTCTGAATAATTCTCCATACTTTTCACTCAAATGATGCAGACATGACCATGTAAGGAAGTTGGCACCTTTGGCTCCAATAGCATCATGAGCACGGAACGGATTAGGACCTAAAGAACGCCTAAGAAGTTTATCAATTTTCCAATAAGGCATATTAGATGCTTGATGGTAGCGAAGACCAGCAAGCATAAGCCCACAAAATATAACATCTAATACGAACGACCAATGATCTGAAACCGGTACAGGAATAAGACCTATTGCCCAGAGAAGTTTTGTAATATTAGAAGGTGTTTCTTCTACCGTTTCCCACATTTTGTTTATTTGATGAGGAAATGCTGGGTGAGCTACACCTACACCGAGTTCAGAACTTGGGAATCCCGACGTAACCGAGCGAATTTCTATTCCTGGGAATGCTTCTTGGAACACCCTATAATGATCCTTTTTTATATCTAAAATTTCAGGGATCGCTTCTAATAAGAATTTTGGATTAAAATCTTTTAATTGAGATGGTAATTTTTTTCCATCATAATTAAAACGAATAACATTAGACATTATTTCATCTGCTTGTTGTTGTCCAAAAGAATCTCTGAGTCCTTGGTATTGCATTCCGATACCATCGGATGCTCCAGGAAAATCTAATGCAATAATAGAAATACCATATTTTTGTAACCTTGAACCAAGCTGCATTGTCTTACCTGCACCTACAATTCCATTTGCCCCTGAAATCACTAGTGCACCTCTACTACCTTCAGGTCCAAAAATTTCATCAACTAATGCATCAACATCAACAGGTAGTTTTCCATTTTTAAAAATATCAAGAACATTACCTAATCCAAAGGTATCAAGTGTCGGTTGTCTAAGTGTTTTCATATTATTTACCTCCGTCTGTAACTTTGAGTATAGCAACAATGCCAACATCACCAGCGGCACATCCAAAAATCATCACATATCCACCACCCAATGAAACAGCTTCTTCTAAAGCTTCAATAATCACACGAGTCAAAGTTGGACCTTGCGGATGTCCCCAAACAAGTGGACAACCTGTATTATTAATTTTATGCCAATCGTAGTTTAGTAATTTTGAAAAGATGACATCATTAACAGCAAATGGATTATGGTTTTTCACTACTACCATATCATCCATCGTTAGACCTGTTCTATTTAGTAATTTTTGAACTGCTAACGCAGGAGCTTCAGGCATAAGAGAAGGGAATGTACGTACTTCTGTTTTAGCAACAAACTGAATATCAATTTCAGGTCGACGACTAAGTTCTTTTGCTTTTTCTTCTGTTGTAACTAACAAAGTTGCCATACCATCCGATGCGTGAGTTTGTGTTCCACCAGTAATACAATCATCTAGCTCTGGCATTACCTTGAGCATATCATATGTTAATTTTTTTACACCTTTGTCGGAGTCAATAGTTCCTAAATATTTCCCTTGGACATTTAAAACTTCAAGGGGAACTAAAACATTATCAAGTAAACCAGATTCTTTTGCATTGAAGTATTGTTCATAGCGATACATTGTTAGTTCGTCAACTTCTCTTCGATCAGTTTTATACTTTCTGGCAGCATTACCAGCACATAACATCATCGCATTACCAGTTGCAGGATCAAATCCAAAGTTGTCCCAAACATCGGCAATAGCCATTGTTCGTTCGTGAGCTCGACGTTCGGGGAAAACACCAACAGGCGAATCAGATGTTCTGTCAAATGTTAACACACCAACAACATCGTTTGCTTGACTATGAATTTCTGCTGCTGCTGAAAGAACAGCCTGCAAACCTGTCGCACATGCTTGTTCCATATGATAACCTGGAATGCGATGATCTACGCAACTGGCAATCATCGGTGCATTCCAAAACTTCCAATGCCAAGGAATTGTAGATCCTAAAATAAGATAATCCAATGAAGTGGTGGGAACTTTTCTTAAAGATAGAATTCTATTCATTGCTTCACCAGCAAATTGACCAATATTTACTTCAGCTAATGCGGATGTTTGCCATGCGGGGAAAAATGAACTTCCCCATGTACCATATGGTATCCTTGCTCGTGAAAACATCTTGTTATTATTGCTCACTTATGATCTCCTATCTGATATAAACTAAGATACTACACCATTTTTACCATAATAGTTTATTATAATAATAATAATAAAGCAACCGATTAAATAAAAGATAATTTTGTAGAATTAACTTCTTATAGAGACAATTTGTGAAATTGCTAATTCAGACTGACAAATAGAGTTTTATTCAATCATTATTTGTATCAAATGTTTACTGTCAAAGCCTGCTGAACTAATTTATAGTTAATCTTAAGATAAGTTACAAAACTATCTCATAATTATTAAGCTATTTTCGTCTAGTTACTTCTGACACTACACACAGTAGGCTTTTCGGGAATACAATTTTCTAACATTATATCTGCAGGAAGATTAAATGTCGAAATTGACATTTTATTATTATCTATATCCGTATTATCTCTTTATTATTTACCTGAATACTAATGATTACTTTTCAAAAGTAATTTAGGCATAAATAGGAGTTAGGAATAATCGATTCACCGTAAAGTGTTGTCGGGGATATAGCTACAAGAGTGCGAATTTTAAAGCTGGGATACAAGGATTCGAACCCTGATACTGCGGACCAGAACCGCATGTCCTACCATTGGACGATATCCCAGTTTATTGTGCGGTCAGCATTAACTGCTGAAACAGATTTTGAATATAGCAAAACTACCTAACTTGTCAAGAAATTGCTTAAAAATTATATACATAAAATGTTATTTCATCAAAGAATTTTTCTTACGTATAAAAATTGCCTCACCGGAAATTTTGACCATCATTTCATTGGTTACAATTTTATTTCTCAAGGCACGTGTCTCCCCCAAATCAACTTTCAAATTTTTCACATCGTATTTTGTACCTTCTAAGAAAAGCATTATAGATTTGGAAATAGGCATAATCGAAAAACTGTCACCGGCAGCATCTAAAATTTCAAGTTTAGAATTATCTAATATCCGATATTCGTAATCACGGCTTAAAAATACAATTTCACGTTTTTCTCGAATTTTTCTCTTCACATCCTTATGGAACAAAAGCAGAATATTTCCGATAAAATGATCCGGCTCGCCGACATTGGGCATGACAACTTCAATTAAACTAAAATCTTCTTTCATACAAAAATCCAAAGCAGCGTGACCATCGGTTAAGTCTTTGTCTTTAGGAAATTCAAAAACAGCAATGTCATCAGAAATAGAATCCTCCATTGCATCAATGGAATCCATATCCCCAATAATATAATCCGGTGCTATTTCTGCCTGCACAAAAAAATCATAGCCGCCATCTACTGCTACTGACGTTTTATCCGCTATAAGATCTTTGTAATAATCAATATCTTCTTTTTTGTATTCACCGTTTAAAAATAGAATAAACTTTTTTTTCATTTTGACAACTCGTATGCTATAGTTCCAGCTCCTTTGAGAGCTATTTTCTCATCAATAATAACTTTTATCGGGATTTTAGCAAGGAGTGGTTCCATCTTTCCCTTGTGTACAAATCGTTCCATAAACATTCCCTGCTCCAATGCAGTAATTATTTGCGGAACAATAATACCGCCAAGATAAATCCCCGAAAGTGTCATTCCTTTCAATGCCAAATTTGCAGCCTCCGATGCCAGACAGTCAACAAATAAATCCAATGATTTCACCGCTATTTCATCTTGTCCTGATAATCCTAATTCAATAATCTTTGATGCTTTATCATTTGCTTTCTTAAACCAGTCAGCTTTAGTCGCCCGATTGACAGAAAGCATAAATTCATATATTCTCTCAAGCCCATTTAAAGATAATACATCCTCTGTTTCTACAAAACCTAAATTACTATATAAATGTTCCCATAATTCAACTTCTAATTGACTCCCCGGTGTAAATCCTGCATGACCGCCTTCAGAAGCATACGGATGATATCTTTTTCCATCGTAAAAAAGTAATCCTTCACCAAGTCCATATCCCGCCGCCAATAAACCCAAATTACCACCCTGAATTCCTACTCCTTTATTGATAGTAAATAGTTTATCGTCAGGAAGTTCAAACAGACCTTTTGCAGTTGTAACTATATCGTTACAAATTTTCACTTGAGAAAATTTATATTTCTCTTTAATAACTGCCCCGTCAATTCTCCATGGGATATTAGTCGCAACAACTGTATTTTGAATAACAGGACCGGCAACACCAAAACAGGCAACTCTATTTTCTCCTTTATGCTTACGTAAATATAAAGAGAGAATAGAGTCAAAACCTGAAAACTGAGAATTTTCATACTCAAAGAACTGACTTATCACAGGTTTATTATTGACATTTTTAATTCGTGCCAATGATGTTCTGCTTGCTGTTATATATCCTGCTAACATTTAATTATGTATTCTCCGCCATTATAAACATAGAATCACCTTCTATAAAAACTCTTTTATCTTTTTCACAACCGAATCGGCATCCATACCGAGTATCTTATACAAATCAGCAGGCTTTCCGGATGAACCAAATTTCGTTACACCTAATTTTGTTAATGACGTAATATTGCCTGAACTTACCATAGCATCTGCAATTGCTGTTCCTAATCCGGTTTTTACATTATGATCTTCTAAAACAACAACATTGCTATATGTTGATAAGTCTTTAATATCATCAAGATGTAAATCAGACCAGTCAGAAACTGAATAAAGAGAAATATTCAAACCGTCTGCTTTCAGTTTTTCATATGCTTCCATTGCGGCAAATAACATATTACCCGAAGATACCAAAGCGATTTTTTCACCGGAACGAATTTTTTCCATCCGTCCGTAGCGGTATTCATACCCCTCACCAAAATAAGGCTTACCCTCATCATTTCTGATAATCGGTAAAACTGACCGTCCCATTATGACAGCAAAATTCCCACCGGTAGCTAAAACATACCTGACAATTTTATCCGTTTGATTGGGGTCGGCAGGAGTGATGACTTTCCATCCAAAAGTCGAATTTAACAAACCAAAGTAATCTATAGATTGATGCGTCATACCGTCTTCACCGACATTTATTCCGCAGTGCGTACAAAACAGTTTCACATTGGCATGATTGATGTCACTCAAACGAGCTTGATTGTATGTTTCGGCAACAGCAAACATTCCAAAATCTGCCCAGATACCGATAGCATTTTCAGCCGACAATGAACCGACCGTTGTTGCTGTTGAATGTTCTGTAATACCAAACTGGAAAAAATTTTGAGGATATTTCTTTTTTAATCCGGCTGTTTTCACAGAACCTGCCAAATCGCAATCAAAGACTCCAAAATGAAATTCTTTGTTCTCAGCATTAGCATCTGCAACTGATACTAAAGCATTCCCAAATGCCGAACGGTTGTCACTTTTGGCATCAAGCCCATAGATAATATTTTCACCTTTATCCACTGACGGATAAACTGTTTTTCTGAATGGATATTTTTCCGCTAACTGTTTAGCAAATTCGGAAGTTCGCATCTGCTGATATTTTTCTAAATCATTTTTCATACCAAGCTCAGCAAGTGCTTCAGTTAATTGGTCAGGTTTCACCGGTGCTCCGTGGAAACCACATTTATTTTCCATAAATGAAACACCTTTACCCATGACAGTATTTGCTAAAATCATTATCGGAGCATCTTCATTATGAGCTGCTTTATAAAAAACATCATAAATCTCATCAAAATCATGACCGTCTATTTCTATAACCTGCCATCCGTCAGCTTTCCATTCTTCTACAATATTTTGAGGAAGAACATCGGCAATATCACCTGAAATTTGTAATTTGTTATAATCAATAATCGTAGTCAGCTTTGAAAGTTTATACTTTGCAGCTATCCGTCGTGACTCACTTATCTGACCTTTTTGCTGTTCACCGTCACCCATAAATACATAGGTATGAAATTTCTGATTCGACAAACGTGCATACAATGCTTTCCCAATGCCGACAGAAAGTCCCTGTCCTAAATTACCTGTCCCCCATTCAATACCCGGAACAGACCGTTCTACATGTCCCTCAAACGGTGAACCTGCCAAACGAAATCCACCGATAGCGTCATCAATATCAAAAAAGCCTGCTGTTGCCAAAGATGCATAAGCCCCTGGTGATGTATGCCCGTGTGAAATAATGACTCTATCTCGATCATCACGCGTTATATTTATAGGGTCAATATTTGTCATCATATAAAGCATCAGATATACATCGACTGATGACATAGAACCACCCGGATGTCCCGACATAGCAAGGGTTGTCATTTTCAAAATATTACCTCGGCAAATTTTTGCCGCATCTACCAATTTATTTTTAATTTCACTTGGAAGTTTTGTTTCTGTAAATCCTCGTCCTTGTCCAAACATTTGTCTGATTTCCTTATTGAGATACGCTGACACTATATATTTTTCTTTCTCATTACCTAAGAACTTAACTATTTCTTTTTAAACTATGTACTGATTCTACTAATTTTTCCCGTTCATTTGATTTATAATATGCCGACCCCATTACCAACACATCAGCACCCGCATTAACTATTTTTTGAGCATTTTCACCGCTTACCCCGCCATCAACAGAAATTAGGCAATGCAAATTATGCTCATCAATATATTTTCTGCATTGTGCGATAGTTTCAAGCGATGATCCAATAAATGACTGTCCCCCAAACCCGGGAAACACAGACATCACCAAAACTAAATCGCAATATTCTAAATACGGAATCACCTGTTCTGCTTTGGCATCGGGGTTTAAAGAAATTCCGGCATGAATCCCCAAATTTTTAATCGTTTGTAAATGTTTTCGCGGATCAGGATGAACTTCAATATGAAATGTAATCGCATCCGCTCCTGCATTTTTGAAATCTTCGAAATATTTTTCAGGATTGGAGAGCATCAAATGAACATCTAAATATAAATCAGATATCTTGTCGATAGTTTTGACAAGTGCCGGACCAAATGAAATATTCGGCACAAAATGCCCGTCCATAATGTCTAAATGATGCCAATCGGCACCGGAATTATCTGCCGATTTGATTTCTTCTCCCAATTTTGTAAAATCTACCGCCAATGCGGAGGGGGCTAATTTTATCATGGCGGAAATGTAAATAGAATTTTCTAACTTAGCAAGCAGGTTTTAAAGAGAGATTTCTATGCCGTTTTTATCATTTTTTGTTTCATCAGTTCCTTAATTTGATTTATCAAAAGCCATTCGTTTCGTCTGTTCCTGATTCGCCTAAGCGAATTGAGAGCTGACGAATATTTTATTTCTTACTCAGCCCTAAAATAATCCCTAAAACCATCCCCCACAAAGCTGCCAATCCGATTTGATATGCAAGCGGTAATGAAAATGTAACTGTATGGGCAGGAATCCAAAACCAAATAAGCGTCCACCACGCCTTGGTCAGTCCTGCGTAATTTTTCTCCCACATAATAAGATTGTCTTCCAAACGGTGAAAAAACATCATTTGCGGACCAAAGAACAAGTTTGTCAGCACAGAAACCGCAAACGCCCAACCGATACCGGAGGCGAAAACCTGAGGCAAGAGTTTATGCTCTAAAAGTGTCGATGTAAACCCTTTCATTCCGGCAAAACCGTACTTGATGATAATACCCAAAACAGCCCAAGCGATAATCTTGGCTAGTAATTGCCAAAAACTGCATGGGAGAGCTAATTTTTTCTTGAGAAATGAGAATGAAAGCAGTTCGCCTAAAGTTCCCAAAACAGCAAACTGAATTGCTGCCGATAAAAGCGGATTAGCCAAAACGAAATTGATATATGTATCTGCCATTTTGAGAAATTACAAGAAAATAATAGAGATAACAAGGAAGAATTTTTCCGTTTAGCTTAAAAGATGACTTGCAAGCTCCTTTCCTTCATGTTTTGTAGGTCAAAAAGCATGTCCTCATGACTTACTTTACTGAATTGACACTTCGACAAGCTCAGCATGACTTGTTTTCGTTACCCAATACTATCTTCGCATTGCGTTTGAGACCGTCTTCTTTGGGACGGGTCAGTGGTGTTCCTGCTGTCAGTTTTAAAAATGCCTCACGGTCTTTGAGTTTCAACACTTCATATAAATCCAAGAACTCCCCTACCCCGTTTTTGTAATCAAACTCTTTATGTGTTGTTTTTATTTGACGGCTGATATTATGCGGACAGACATCCTGACAGACATCACATCCAAAGATCATTGAACCAAACTTCAATGCGAGTTCATCTTGGATTGTTTCCGGTCGTTCAATTGTTAAATATGAAATACACTTATTGGAATCAACAACCCGAGGACTCACGATTGCATCGGTCGGACAGGCATCAATGCATAGTCTGCAGGTTCCACATTTCCCATGTTCTAAATCTGTCGGTTGATCTCGTTCTATTTCAATCGTTGTTAAAATTTCAGAGATAAATATCCACGAACCGAATTGTTTGGTGATAAGCATTCCGTTTTTACCAATATATCCAAGCCCGGATTTTTCAGCATACGACCGTTCCATAAAAGGTCCGTAGTCAACCCACCATTTGTGCTGATATTCTCCCGACATTTCTTTATCTATGCGATAAAGCAAATTCTCTGTTTTTTTTCTGATAACTTTATGATAATCTTTCCCTCGTGCATAGCGTGAAACAAGACCCTTCCCTTTGGGAATTGTTTCAGAATTCGGTTGATAGTAATTAAGACCAAGAATAATTACAGATTTTACATTTTCCAAAAGCTCTTTAGGGTCAAACCGTCGCTGTCGGTTTTTAGCAATCCACTCCATTTCCCCATGATACTTATTTTCAATCCAGTTTGTAAACTGCATTTCAGAATCCGGCAGCCTTTCGGGTGTCGTTACACCGCAAAGGTCGAATCCAGCGTGTACCGCCAGTTCTTTGAGTTTAGAGTTAGTCAGTTTCATTTGGTTAATATAGTAGGTCGTGGTTCCGATTCCAAAAAATATAATTGTGAGAAACCCGACATTTTTTTTCTATATACCAATGTTATCAACAACATGTCATCCCAAACTTGATTTGGAAATTGAGTCTTCTAAACTCCTCTCCGTACTTGACACGGATTCCAGTCCTCTCGGGTTAAAAAATGGTTTCGTTTTGTGAAATCGTTTTTATGCATACAAGTTTTGTGTTGATTGCCAAATTGAAGCCTGAATATGTTTTTTATAAACAATCTTTTTTAAAAAAATTATCCACAATTAGCAAAACAACTTTTTTGTTGTAATTTTATCTGCCTTATGAGCTTACAATCTCAGTAGGTCGGCGTTCCGATCCCAAAAAATTTAATAGTGAGAAACCCAACATCGTTTATTCACCAAACTCACCTTCTATAACTACTTTTTTGTTTACTTCCCAATCATCACTGAAATAACCGTCTTGTTTATATTGTTTAAATGATGAATGCTCCCACTTAATGGTATTTTCCACAAAACCATGCTTAACTGGATTATAATGTATATAATCGACATGATTATTCATGTCAACCTGATTTCTTATAACATGGTCCCAAAAACGGTTCTGCCTAAATTGGCGGAAATGCTAAAGATTTCCGCCCTACAAAAACTAACGATTCTATGTCCTCAACTGCAACCGACTAAATTAAATACATCAGATTGAGTCACGCCACATAAGTCCATGTAAACTACCCATATGATCAAAATAATCTCCAGTAATTGGCACACCTTCATATGAAAAATGTACACCATCAATCCACTCGCCATGATAATCTCTTTGTAGGAAGTTTTCAAGTAGAGTATTTGAAGTAATATAGCCACCAGTAGAACCTTGAAAAAGATTTCTGTTCCATTTCTTTTTTCCTATTGATTCTATTAAGTTGATATATAATATTTTCTTATCATCTTGAATGATAATTGAATCTAAGAGAATTGGAAGATTATAAAATACCTTTCTTGACAGGTGCACAGAAATAGTTTTAAGAATGTCACTTAAAGGTTCTTCATCTCCAATTTTAATAGAGTCTAAAATTCTTGTTTCATATGAATTGGGGTCAATTGAATATACTGGTAAGAATAATTTATTGATGGTATCTGTTTCTACTTGGTAACTACATTTAGTTCGCCATTGATAACCACACCAAAAACTGATAGACAGTAAAGCTACAATTCCTAAAATTTTATACATATTTGATTTCAATAGTACCTCCTGTTTTACACATTGTACAACTTTCAATACAAATTAACTAATTAAAAAGGCAGGTCTTGGAAAAACCTGCCCTGCTGTCAGGTGTACAGGACTCCTGACCGAAAACGTTATGATATATCAACTATCCTACACATTAATCTCTTTGGTGCGGTCAGCGATGCGAGAGTCTATCTCCAGTACGTTCGTACTGTTTGCTGAAGTTGTCGAAAACTCGGTAGTATACATAACAAAGTGTGCCTTACCATCAGGAGTTGCAAACGGAGCCGCAAGAGGAACCGTAACACCGGCGTTCTTTTGCATGTACTCAATTTCACTCGACAACTCTTCAAAAGTGTTAATAGCACGGTCATAACCAAGGATAGACATCAGTTTGGTAATAATCTCGATATTGTTTTTTCCGTTTAACGGGTCACCAATCGGATTTGCAAACTGTTTTCTGCCTGCCCAGTTAGTCAAATGACCTTTACCTTCTAGATACGATGACAGCGGTAAAAATACATCCGCCATCTGAACAGTCTCGTTTTTAAACATATCAGCAACAACCAAGAAATCAAGATGGTCGATAAATGCGTTGTATTCAGGATCTTTGGCAGGATTCTCGCCAAAGATAAAAGCAGCCCGAATTTTATTGTCACGCATTTTACGATTTATGTTCTGACCCGATTTTTCAATTGTTGAAGCAATCTCTTTCTGCCAGATAGCAGAGATTTCTTTCATCGCTGTTTCATCAGAAACAGGTCGTCCACCCGGAAGCAAGTGTCTGTCGTAGCCGGTTATTTTCATACCGGTTTGGTTACATTGACTTGATGTTATCGCAATACCGGAACCATCAACACCAAGTTTCCCAAGCATAAGCATGAGTGTACCGAGTGCTTTTAAATCATTAGTGGCACGGTCAATCCGACTATCCATATTGTAGTACGCAACAATTTTCTTATTTGAATCAGACAGCAATTCAACAATTTTCTGAATCGTCTTTGCCGATACACCAGAAATAGATACTGCCTCATCAAGGTCATGTTTCAACAGTTCATCTTTGACCTGTTCAAAATTGGTAGTTTTGTCAGCGATGAATGATTCGTTGATTTTACCTGATTTGATAAGTTCTGCCATGATAACATTCAACAGAACTGTAGATGTGCCGCGTCTTGGGTCAGCCCATGCAGATGCATACTGGACAAGGTCAATTTCAGTTGAATTGATAACAATTGCCTGCGTACCGTTTTTCATACGGCGTTTCATCTGCCATCCCAAAACAGGATTGTCAGCAGTTGGGTTGCCGCCAAGGAAAAGATACATATCGGCGTTCTCAACCTCTTTGTTTGAAACAGTTGCACCTGTCGCACCAAGTATATTATCTAAAGCGTGATAGTCGGCTTCGGAGGTCAAACGCTGGAACGATGTAATATTGTTTGTTCCAACAGCAGCACGGGCGAACATACCGGTAAGATAGAGTTCCTCGTTGGTAAGTTTTGGTGATGCAGCTATCAATGTCTGGTCACGTTCGTTGTCTTCATAGACATTTTCTATACCGGCTTTAATAGCATCAAATGCTTCATCCCATGAACACTCAACCATACGGTCACCTTTTTTCACCATTGGTTTTGTCAGACGGGAACCGTCAAGATAATGTTCGTAGCCAAAACGACCTTTGACACAAAGTTCACCGTGGTTTGGTTCAGAATTAGGAGGAGCTCCGGTAACAAAAAATAAATCAGGAGTTTTATGATTGATTAAAATATTACAACCGACAGAACAATAGTTACAAACTGAAACTGTTCCTTCCATTTCCCATGGACCGCTTCTTCTGAACGGCATTTTTTCATTTAAAGCACCGGTCGGACAAACGTCAATACAGTTACCGCAGGAGACACAGTTGGTTGCCTGAAGTTCTTTTTCCATGGCAGGTTTTACAATTGTTCTAAACCCACGGTTGACAAAACCTAAGGCGGAGACATTTAGAATCTCCGAACAAGTCATAACACATCGTCCACATCGGATACATTTATTAGAATCAATTTTAATAAACGGATGACGGGTATCAACTTTGTATTTATTGTACGCACCTATAAAGCGGCTTTGGTCAACTTCATATTCTGAGCAGTAATTACGAAAATCACATGCCAGCGAAACATCACATCCACATTCAGCACAACGGAGAGATTCTTCATAGGCATCATCTCTGGTATAACCGACTTCAACTTCATTAAATGAAGAGACACGGTCGGCAATCGGAAGTTCAAGCATTTTATGACGTTCAGAAATCTCAATCTCAGGAAGATCTTCTTTTGTTATTTTATGGAAAGTATCACGTTTACTTTCAAACCTATATTCAAGAGGCTCAATGACATTATCTTTAATGTATGAGTCAATTGCATGAGCAGCTTTGCGACCTGCTGCGATAGCATCAACAGCATCGGCAGGACCGGTGACAACATCACCGCCGGCAAAAACACCGGGGCGGTCAGTATCGAAAGTGCCTTCTTTTGCTACAATAGTTTTCCAGCCGGTTAACTCAATTTTTTCATCAGAGTCAACACCTGTCAGGTCAGCTTCCTGACCAATAGCCGAAATAATCCAATCAGCTTCAATAGCATATTCAGAACCTTCTATCTTAACAGGACGGCGTCGACCGGAATCATCCGGCTCACCAAGTTTCATGCGGAAACATTCAATAGATTTCATCCGTCCATTTTTATCAACATTGATAGATGCCGGAGCAGCCAAAAATTCCATCTTGATACCTTCTTCATCGGCAGCATCAATTTCCATAATATTGGCAGGCATTTCTTTGCGGGTACGGCGGTACAAAAGAATTACTTCATCAGCACCAAGACGAACCGAAGAACGGGCAGCATCTAAAGCAGTGTTACCACCGCCAACAACAATAACTTTTCCTGAAATTTTTGGAGCAGTCTTTAGTTCAACCTGTTGGAGAAATTCGACGCCCGAAAGAACACCATCAACATTTTCGTTTTCAACACGCATCGGTTTTCCAACCTGAGCACCAAGACCGATAAAGACTGATTTAAAACCATCATCAAAAAGAGAATCAATACTGAAATCTTTTCCAAGGGCAGTATTAGTTTTTACATCAACACCTAATGATGTTATCCAGTTAATTTCTTTAGCTAAGACATCTTTAGGCAGACGGTATTCTGGAATTCCATAGCGAAGCATTCCGCCAAGTTTCGGCAGAGCTTCAAAAACAGTCGGACGGTAGCCTTCACAGACAAGATAATACGCCGCAGTTAATCCGGCAGGTCCGCCACCGATTATAGCGACCGGAATTCCGTTATCAGGTTTGGGAGTCGGCTGCCACATTTCACCAATCATATCTTGGTCGGCGGCATATCGTTTTAAAAAGTCAATTCCAACCGGTGCATCAACAACCGAGCGACGGCAGTTGACTTCACATTTACGGGTACAAACACGACCACACACCGACGGGAATGGTAATTTCTCTTTTATCAAAGCGATAGCTTCAGTCGGTTTGCCAAGGTTTATCAGAGACATATATCCCTGAATATCAACATCAGCAGGACATCCTAAACGGCAAGGTCCCAGACAGTCGGCGTAATGGTCGGAAACAAGTAATTCCAAGCATGTCTTACGGGCAGCTTTTACTTTTTCCGAACGGGTTTGTATTTTCATTCCCTCGGCAACTTTTGTTGCACAAGACGGAAACAGTTTGTCAACACCTTCCATCTCAACCACACAGAGAAAACAGGAACCATACGGTTTCAGTTTGTCATCGTTACAGAGAGTAGGAATATTATTATCTATATTTTGTTCACGGCATACTTGAAGGATAGTTTTTTCTTCAGATGCGGTTACTTCTTTTCCATTGATTGTCAGTTTAACCATTGTTCACCTCAATCCTTCACCACAGCATCAAAACGGCAGACTGTAAAACATTTACCGCATTTAATACATTTATCTTGTTCAATTACGTGAAGTTCTTTTTTGTCACCTCTAATTGCATCAGTCGGACATGCCTTGGCACAAACAGTACATCCGGTACAGGCGTCAATTATTGTATATGTTAAAATTGCCGAACAGACATGAGCCGGGCATTTTTTATCTTTAATATGAGCGATATATTCATCTTTAAAATATTTCATCGTTGTCAAAACAGGGTTAGGAGCTGTCTGACCGAGACCACAAAGAGATGCGTTTTTAATCTGTCCGCTTAATTCTTCTAAGTTATCTAAGTCTTTCATTGTTCCTTCACCAACAGTGATACGCTCTAAAATCTCAAGCATACGTTTGGTGCCGATACGGCAGAAAGTACATTTACCACAGGATTCATCTTGAGTAAATGAAAGGAAGAATTTGGCAACATCAACCATACAGGTGGTTTCATCCATCACCACCATACCGCCGGAACCCATGATAGCACCGGTTTTATTGATTTCTTTATAGTCGATTTTTATATCGCATAGTTTAGCAGGAATACAGCCGCCAGATGGACCTCCCATCTGAACCGCTTTGAATTTTTTATCATTAACAATACCATCGCAGACATCAAAGATGATTTCGTTGATTGAGCAACCCATAGGGACTTCAACCAAGCCGGTACGTTTTACTTTTCCTGCCATAGCAAAAACTTTGGTACCTTTGGAATCTTCAGTTCCATAAGCAGCGTACGCATCACCGCCGTTTAGAATAATCCAAGGAACGTTTGCAAATGTTTCTACGTTGTTGATATTAGTTGGTTTATTCCAGAGTCCTGAATTTGCAGGGAAAGGAGGTCGGAATTTCGGCATTCCGCGTTTACCTTCTATTGAGGCAATCAATGCGGTCTCTTCACCACAAACAAAAGCTCCGGCACCTTCTTTAATTTTTATATTAAATGTAAAATCAGTCCCGAAAATATTATCACCAAGGAAGTTTTTCTTTTTTGCCTGAGCAATTGCCTGACGAAGCCGAGCGATTGCTTTTGGATATTCCGCCCGACAATAAATATAAGCAGCATCAGAGCCGATCGCATAGCCGGCGATAATCATTCCCTCAAGTACTGCATTTGGGTCGCCCTCTAAAACCGAACGATCCATAAAAGCACCAGGGTCTCCTTCGTCAGCATTACAAATAATATATTTTTTATCGCCTTTGGCTTTTCTGGTGAAATTCCATTTTACACCGGTAGGGAACCCACCGCCGCCACGACCTTTCAATCCTGATTTAATAACATCATCAATTACTTCTTCCGGTGACATGGTGGTTAGAGCTTTTTTCGATGCTTCATATCCGCCTTTTGCGATATACTCATCAATAGAACCGGGGTCAATAACTCCGCAATTTCGTAAAACAATACGAGTTTGATTGTCCAAGAAATTTTGCTTGTTATCCGGTTTTACTGCCAGCCAATCATCAATAGTTTGGTCTGAGAGAATTGCTTTTTCAACAATTTCACCGACCCGTTCAGGCGTTACTTCACCATAGAGAACTGATTCGCCGGAACCGTTTTCTATTTCAATAAGAACTTCACTGTAACACATGCCGATACATCCGGTTTCTTTTAACTCGAAAGCATTGGGATGTTCTTTGAGTTCTTCTTGAAATGCTTTGTAAACTTTTTCACCACCGGCAGAGATACCACAGGTGCCGAGTCCTACTTTTACTGTTTTCATAATATATCTCCGCTCCTATTTCTCTTCTTTTACTTTACGTTTGTATTGGCGTAAAATTTTACGGAGTTTTGGCGATGTTAATCTGCCGTAGGTTTCATCGTTAATTAAAATAACCGGAGCTAATGAACAGCACCCGATACAGGCAACCGAGAGAAGTGAAAAATTTCCGTCATCGGTTGTGTCATCGTAGTCAATATTAAGCTCATCGGTAATAGTATCACCGATAGGTTTCGCACCGTTGACATGACAAGCGGTACCGTTACAAACTTTGACTACATACTTGCCCAATGGCTTTGTTCTGAATTGTGCATAAAATGTAACTACACCATAAATATCTGCTGCCGGAATACCGGTGATGTGAGATATATAATCTATCGCTTTTTCAGAGATATATCCGTATGTATCCTGTGCCGACTGCAAAAGAGGAATCAAGGCTCCCTCTTGTCCGTCGTATTTCCACAAATCTACATTAAAGGGTTTGAAATTGTCTGACTGTTGTTGTGTCATAGCAGACGTCTCCTAAATTCTATCGAGGAATATGACATGATCCTGTTTAAAACGCAGGATTCCGTCGAGATTTTTTATTTCTGTTTTAATAAAACGATCTATATTATCAAATCTGTCATTTTTAATTAGAGCAACTAAATCGTAAACTCCTTTCGTAGGAGAACAAAATAGTGTGTCGGTAAAACTTTCAATTTTACTTTGTATATCTGCACGATGGGCAGCATTTGCTTCAATAAAAAGATAACAGTAGGTAAACTCTTCGTTTAATACAAAATCTTTTTGATTGTCTGTTTCTATCGGACACACTGACATCTCGGCAAACCCGTCAAATGATTTTACAAGCGAAAGAGTTTTTTCAGAATTATCAGCAACTTTAATGAGCAGATGATAATGCCCGTCAACAGCATCATAATTTTGAAATATTGACTCATCCTGAAGTTGGTCGATTGAGTTCATAAGTTTTTGTTTGTTATCGAACTTCACCAAAAGGTAGGCAGAGTTACTCATTGAGAGAATCCTTTCAAAGGAAAAGTATGAGAAATATATAATTTATTTTTTGAGTGGTCTATTAAAACTGACAGTAATATAAAAGAGAGGCTAAGCCTTCGGTTGAGAAAAAATTCACAAATATTGCGTAAAAAAAACGTCATTTCTGACCTCTGACAGTTATAATGCCTGTTTTTTACAAAGCAAACCAAATCAGTATGGTATACTTTTCTTATTATTGATATAATACTAAATGAATAAAAAATAACAAGAAAATTTTCAGAAATAATGGACAATTCCAGTGACAAAACAATACAATAAAGTAAACTTAAGAAAGGCTTATCTACATGAATGACAGACCCTATCAGTCAGTTATGTTATAGCAAGAAACCGACATCTCTATCTTAAGCTCCTCTCCGTGCTTGTCACGGAGCCCAGTCATAAGGGTTTGTTGATAATTCGGAACATACTTCGACTCTGCCCAGCATGACATATTATAAATTGTTGTGTTTCAAGTCACCCTGAGCGGAGTCGAAGGGTCTTGAAAGACTAATTGGACTTTATCAACAAGCCCGGACGCAAGTATCCAGCGTGTGAGGCTGAAATAATCAATTGTATAAGATACTACAAATTCTCTACACATTCTCATCATTTTCTCATCACACCGCATACTATGAATAACTTAATTATGAAAGGAAAAATTACATGCTCAAAATCACTACAAAAAATATAAACGAAAATGGCTTTAAGCCATTTTTTAAGGCAAAGCCATTTCGCTGTAACTCACTAAGCCTATTTTATTTACAGTGAAAGATGACCCTAAAAAACGGCTTAAAAAAGATGTTTTATATGCGAAACGAACCCATTTGAGGAAGTCGATTAATACAGTACAGCACTGGATTTTGGCTTCGCCGGAAAGTAGTTCAAAAGAATCAATGATTTGCTTTTGTAGGGAACTGGCCTGCCTGTTCCTAAAAGAAAGGTTCAGGCAGGCCTGAACCCTACAAAAACTGCGTCCGCAGGTATAATGTGTAGGAGAATTGTTATTATTGAAAAATTGTTTTTATAATTGATTTCCCCTCTTTTAAGAGTCGGTTAAGGTCTGTTTCTTAACATAAGATTGCCACAGCCAACAAGTTGCCTCGCAATTGACAGAATATCTGAAAGGACTGAAAAAATAAATTTTCTACAAATTATGAATAAAAAATATAACTTATCATTATGCCCTATGATTATTTATGCAGATTTTTTAGTTTTCTCGTGATATTATTTCTTAAATTAAGATTTTAAATGAATATTTTTTTATTATTACATAATTAAACATATTTTATTCTCGTTAAATTGCCGACTATACGCTAAAACAATTATCCCCTTGTACAGCAATATGTTACGATTTAACAAATAAGACACTGCCCCCTTGACGGGAGATTTTAAACTATTATACTATCTCAAAATAGATGATGAAAAAAACATAAGAGACAGAAAGGATACAATCATGTCCGAAATCAAAACAAAACAATCAATAGGATTTTCTAACATCTCCGACAAAGATGTCATAGCTATGGAATCCACAAGCGGTGCACATCATTATGGTCGAGTCGAATTAGTCGTTCGCAAAACTAAAGGTGCCTGGTTGTATGACAGCGAAGGTAACAAATATTTAGACTGTCTTGCTGCATACTCTGCTGCAAACCAAGGGCATCATAACCCGACAATTGTCAAAGCGGTCACTGATGCTTTGCAAAATAATTACGGTTCGGTAATTTCAAATGTTGTCTATACCGATTCACTGGCACTCTTTTTAGACAAAGCCGCCAAACTCGCCCCACAACTTGCACCAAAACACGGCAACAACGGCAACAAAGTTCTTCCCAAAAACGGCGGAGTGGAATCTGTTGAAACAGCTATTAAAATGTCACGCTACTATGGATGGAAAGAAAAAGGTATTGAAGACGGCAAACAGGAAGTTATCGTATTTGAAAATAATTTCCATGGACGTATGATTACAACAGTATCTTTCTCATCCACAGAAAAATATTATCGTGGCTACGGTCCCCGCACAGCAGGTTTTAAATGTGTGGAATATGGCAATATTGATGCGGTTAAAAATGCTGTCACTCCGAATACATGCGGTATTTTAGTAGAACCTATGCAGGGTGAGGGCGGTATGTATCAACCACCGCAAGGATTCTTACAAGGACTTAGAGAAATTGCTGATAAAGAAAATATTATTTTACTCTTTGATGAAATCCAGGTTGGTCTTGGACGTACCGGTAAGATGTTCTGTTTTGAGCATGAAAATGTAATTCCTGACGGTCTTATTTTAGGCAAAGCAATCTCCGGCGGTTTAGTTCCTCTTTCTGTCTTTATGACCAATGCCAAGCTTATGGATATCTGTTTCCAACCGGGGCAGGAAGGCTCCACTTATGGCGGCTATCCTCTTGCTTGTGTTGCGGGTAATGCTGCCATTGACGTTATTGTCAATGAAAAGTTAGCCGAACGTTCTGCCAAAATTGGTGCTGTGCTGAAAAAGAAAATCGAAGATATCGCTGCACGTTCTTCTCATGTCAAAGAAGTTCGCGGACGCGGTTTGTTTATTGGTATTGAAGTTAAAAATGGCGATGCTATGCATTACTGTGAAAAACTTTTGGAACTTGGTATGCTTTGTAATGATTCTCACGGACATACAATCCGTATCTCCCCCCCGCTTGTAATCACAGAAGCAGAAGTTGATTATATTGTTGAAAGACTTGAAAAAGTATTAGTAGACTAAATAATTTTATATGTTTGATAAAAGCGAAGTTGCTAAAGCGGCTTCGCTTTTTGATTATGATTTCGTACCGAACCAAAATATATAGCTGTTAATGTAAGCCCTGCCCCTATTATCTGAAGCAGCTGCAACTGCTCGGCAAAAAATATCACACCCCATACTGTTGCCAAGGTCGGTTGTAAGAGAAGCACAATCCCGCTTTGAGAGGCTTTTATCTTGGGAAGAGTTTTTGAAATAACCCACCAACCTAATGCTTGAGCAACAAACGCCAAAGCAAGAAGGACTCCCCAAGTATACATATCACGAGGCATATATGGGTCAGATTCTATAATCATTGCCGAACCTAAAAACAGAGCCGAAAATAGCGATGTCCACGCCATCAGCGTAAGAAAAGAAATGGCATGATTGGTATGTCCGGCTTTTTTTACAAATGTAATATACCCGCTATAAAAAACACCTGTCATCAGTCCAAAAACTATCCCCTTCATATATTGACTGCTGAATTCCTGAAACGAGCCGACACCGACTAAAAGAACAACTCCGATAAATGCCATACAAACTGAAATCAAATATGTCGTTGATAGTTTTTCAGAGAAAAAAACCACCCCGATAAGTGCCATCCAAAAGACTTGTGTGTTCCCAAGTATAGTAGCAATTCCGGCACCGGCAAATAAAATTGAACGATGCCATACGAACAAATCACAACAAAAGATTAAACCGGCAATCAATGATAACAGCAGCACTTCTTTGGGGAGTTTAATCTGCTTTCCCCCGACAACAGCCCATCCAAAAAGAATAATCGCCCCAAACAACGTTCGCCAAAAAGCAATCGCAGTTGGTCCGAGAGTTGCGTTGTCTATCATTTTTACAAAGATAGGTGCGAAACTGATACACAATGCACCAAAAGCAAGTGCTAATAATGATTTTAAAGATGTACGTTGTACATTCAAAAGTAATTTTCTTTCGTGATAGATTCAGATACTACTTCAGCAGTTAATATTCCTGCCAGCGTGCTTCAGCTGCAACCATAAATCCGATAAGAGACCAAAAGAGCACCAACGATGTTCCCCCATACGATACAAATGGAAGTGGAAGACCTGTTACCGGCATAAATCCTAATGTCATGCCGATATTGATTAAAAATTGAAACATAATAATTCCGGCGGCACCCATCACAAGAAGTGATGAAAATTTAGAACGGCAATGCACCGCAATACGAACAGCCCGATAAAAAATCACGCCAAACAAAAACAAAAGAATTAATGCCCCAAGCAAACCGAACTCTTCACCAAGCACGGAAAAAATAAAATCGGTATGAGGTTCCGGAAGGAAATCAAGTCTTGTTTGGGAACCGTGTAATAGTCCTTTGCCAAAAATACCTCCCGAACCGATAGCTATTTTTGACTGAATGATTTGATAGCCTGCACCGCGAGGGTCTCTCCCCGGGTCTAAGAAAGTCAGGATTCGTAATTTTTGATATTCTGCTAATCTATTCCATAAAAAAGGCATAACAGAACCAAAGGCTAAATTGGTAATGACCGTAACAATTCCAAACAGTAACCCCGGTCTGACAGAGAATAAAAAAATGAGCAACAGAACAAAATATATCGACCAAGACAACCAATGTGAAGCTGTGACCAAAGATAGTATCGGAGAAATAATTAATAAAAGGTAAAATGGCGATAGCCCCGACCAAAACCATAAGACAAAGAGAATAACTAAAAAGACCAAAGAGGTTCCTAAATCGGGCTGTTTTAGAATTAACATAACCGGCACCGCAACCAGCAAACTTGTTAAAGCCATTCTTCTTTTACTTGTCACAGGTAATTTCGTATATGCTAAAAAACGAGAGAGGGCAAACAGTACAGCAATTTTAGCTAAATCAGACGGGGCAAAATTTATCGGTCCAAATGAAAACCATCCATAAGCTCCCATCTTAGCTGTACCTACAAACAAAACTAAAATGAGTAATATAATTGAAACTCCATAAATGACATACGCCAGTAAATCAAATAGTTTTGGAGGAACATGTACAATCACCGCAAAGATAAAAAATGCAATCGCAAACCATATCATCTGACGCTGATAATAATTCTGCTGATACTCGGTAGAGGCATTATGCTGGGCGGACATTATCAAAACTATTCCAATAAGTGTAAGCAGAACTGCTGCCAAGATTAGTTTCCAGTCAAGAGATGAATATTTTATTGTCATTCTGTCTCTCCTGTTGAATCAATACCTAAAGAATCACTTACCGTTTTTATTTCCATTTTCTTTGTCATATATGATTTGATAATTTGTCCAACAAGCGGAGCGGCAACTTCAGATCCATGTCCGGCGTTTTCAATAATAGCTACAACAACAATTTCGGGATTATCAAGCGGGGCAACACCAGCAAACCAAGAATGATTATCCCCATGAGGATTTTCTGCAGTACCTGTTTTTCCACCGATAGAATAGAATTCATTTTTCAATCTTTTAGCGGTTCCATGTTTACCTTCTACTACCAGCTTTAGTCCTTCCTGTAAAATTCTTAAAGTATTTTGAGAAAATGGAAAGGTAAAAGATATTTTCGGTTTAATTATGATTTCTTTTTTATCAAAATACTGAATTTTTTTTACAATATGTGGTCTATAGACAACCCCATCATTGGCAAGCCCACAGAAAAACTGTGCAAGCTGCAATGGAGTAACCAATAATTCCCCTTGACCGATAGAGTTATTTAATACCAAACCAAGAGTCCATTTTCTCTTGCCGTAACGCTTATCATAATATTTTGTATCAGGATTTAACCCGGATGCTTCCTGCGGTAAATCCACTCCGGTCTTTATACCAAATCCGCAGCCACGATAGTATTCACTTAGCTTATCAATGCCAAGTTTGAGACCTAACTGATACATGTACACATCACATGACTGTTCCAACGTATGAGCAGCATTCAAACTCCCATGACCGCTCGCTTTCCAGCATCTAAAAAAACGATTACCGAATTGATAACCTCCAAGGCATGGTTTAAACTTTGAATTTTCAGAAATAACACCTTCTTCAAGTCCGGCACCAATACCGACAAATTTCACAGTTGAACCGGGGGGATATTTTCCTTTAAGCGGTCTGTTTAATAATGGATGGGTGCTGTCATCACGAATTTCATTCCATAAAGATTCGGGGATAACCGACGAAAAGATATTTGCATCATAACCGGGGTATGAAGTCATCGCCAATATTTCTCCATTACGGGGATCCATTGCTACAATAGCTCCGCAGCAAAAAGTATCAAAAACTTGAGTACATGCAATTTGTAAATCATTATCAATTGAAAGAGTTAAATTACCTCCCGGTTCAGCAGGAATCTTACTTTTATCGGCATACTCACCTACAAGCTGTCCCGATGCGGTAATTTCTATATATTTTGTACCTTCTCTGCCACGAAGGATATGGTCATATTTTTTTTCAATACCCTTTTTCCCAATGATTGAGCCTAAATGAACATCTTCATCGGAAATTTTCTTGAGTTCATTTTCTGAAACTTCGCCGACATATCCAGTAAAAGTTTCAGCACCAAGTTGTCGATTGTACTGCCGAACCCTTTCCATTTGATAGACAACCCCCGGAAATTTTTTATACTGTTCCTCTAATATTGCAACTATTTCAAAAGGGATATCTCTTTTCACAGGAGTTGGTTGATACCTGCTTACCATGTTTCGGCGGATACGTTTTCTAATTTGAGCAGTATCAAGAGCTATCAGTTCAGATAAATTTTCAATTGTTTTGCCTTTAACAATTTCAACCGGAACAACAGAGACAGTATATGATGGTCTGTTATCAATAATAATTTGACCGTTTCTATCAGTTACAATTCCTCTGCGAGGAATTATTGACTCAACACGGATACGATTATTCTCCGACTGCTTTGCTAAATCGGTGTGTTCAATAATTTGTAATCGAAATAACCCAATCAATAAAATAATAAAGAGAAAGACCAAAAAAATGTAACTGAGTTTTTCCCGTTTGTCTATAGAAAGTTTAAACTGTGCCATACATTAAAAAATTGATTTTGTTTTATCAAAGGTAAAGACATTATCTTTTATGAGAAAGAATATTGTCCCAATGATTGTTGTATATATTGCCCCGGGCAAGGCGTATTTAGCCATAGAAATCAAAAAACCGTCATTTACTTCAAGCACGAGCAGGATAATATTAAGAACCAAGGTTCCGCCAAAGATAAGAGAGACTCTGGCTAACAAAGAATCAAGATTCAATTTTTCTTTAATATGATAAGCAGTCAACCCAAGAACTGCCATCACAAGAGCTATCCATGGAGAGAGTTCTGTGATTCCTGCATAGCCAATGATACCGACACACAATCCGAACCAAACAGATATTATCTCAGATTTGTACATTGAAACAAGCAGCACAATTAAAACAGCCAAATTTATCTTGGCCCCAAAAATTGATGTTACGTCGGCTAAAAAAACCTGATGCATTGCTATAAGCCAAAGATATAAAAAGTATGGAATAAATTTTGTCATTATTCGCCAGTTTCCCTTAAAATAAACAGTTCCTCAAGTGAATAAAAATCAGATGCCGGCAAAATCTTCACTTTATAAAAAGGTTCTAAATCTTTTTTAACAACTTCTGTCACAGTTCCTACTTTTAGCCCTGCCGGGTATACTCCTCCCAAACCGGATGAAATAACTAAATCATTAACAGCAATATCGCCTTGAATCGGGAAATTATCTAAATACATACCGGAATTTGTATTGTACTTAATAATCCCCATTTCTCTGCTTGCAACAACTCGTGCGGCTACTCTATTGGAAGGGTCAGTCAAAAGCTGTACTACAGAAAAATCAGGAGCAACAGAACTTATTCTGCCTATCAGTCCTTGCTGATTGATAACAGGTTGGTCGACCCAAATAGAATCATTTGAGCCCTTATTGATTGTTGCACTAATTGGGGTAAATTCTCCTGAGATTGAAATCACTTTTGCAGGAATCAGAGCATAATTTGGCGGAGGTTCAAAACCTAAGATTGAACGCAGTCTTTCATTTTCTAAGGCAGACTCCTCATAAAATTCAATCTTCATGGAAAGATCGATTAATGCTTTTGAGAGACGGGCGTTATCAGCAGCAATAGACCGCATTTCTAAAAATGCATTTTTCATCTTTGCAAAAGGAGAATAAAAAACAAAAGATACCGTTTGATTGATATATGGATTAACAAATTTTCCACCAACAAATAAAACAACAATAATAATAATAATCGAAATAAAATGAAAATTACGAAAATGTTTAGTAAAAAGATTACTTATTTTATTCATTTGTTACGTAGCATCCTTGCCGGTCAAGAATTTATCAATCAATATTATCCATCAAAGCCAAAACATCACCGGGGGAAGTTGCTTCTAAGAGTCTTTGACGGTTTTCATCCGATTTCATAAGAAAAGATAATCGTGCCATAATGTTTAAGTGAGCTCCAATAGCATCTTCGGGAGCAGCAATTAAGAAAAATAATTTTACCGGTTTATGATCCATGGCATCAAACTCAATACCTTCAGATGAACGCCCAAAGGCAATAACTATTCCTTTAACGGCTTTCGTTTTTGCATGAGGAAATGCAACCCCATACCCAACTCCAGTTGTAACAAGACTCTCGCGTTCGGTTACATCTTTAAAGAGCAGTTCAGTATCATTAACCATATTTGAATTGGAGATTGAATCAACAAGTTCCTGAATGACTTCTTCTTTTGTTGAGGCATTCAAATTAAATGTAATAAGATTTTCTTCACAAAATTTAGACAACTTCATTATTTTTCTACCTTTAGTTATATTTTCTCGGCTTCATCTGCTAACAAAACCGGGACATCATTATTAACTTTATAAGCCAGCGAACAATGCTGACAGATTAATCTGTCATTATTTTCTTCGTAGACTAATTTATTTTTGCAACCCGGACAAACTAACTTATCTAATAGGTCTTTAGAAAGAGTCATTTGTATCTCCATTCCTACTCGTTATATTCGCCAATATGACGATATTTTTGCAATCTATCTAACAATAAAATATCAACCGGAGTTTCTTTAAGCTCTTCAAGTGCTGACAGTATAGCTTCTTTTACAAGTCTGGCAGCTTCTTTTATATTATTTTGAGCTCCGCTTGGTGGCTCTTTAATAACTTTATCAACTATTTTTAGATTTATCAAATCAGGTGATGTCACTTTTAAAGCATCGGCAGCATCGGGAGCATAGACAGGGTCTCTCCATAAAATAGCCGCACATCCTTCCGGTGATATAACAGAGTACCATGCATATTCAAGCATCATGACAACATCACCGACACCGACACCTAATGCTCCACCGGAGGCACCTTCACCGATAATGATTACGACAATCGGAACCTTAATCCGTGCCATCTCACGAATGTTTCGTGCGATAGCTTCTGCCTGCCCTCTCTCTTCGGCAGCAATACCCGGAAAAGCACCCGGAGTATCAATGAGAACGACAATCGGCACATTAAATTTTTCCGCCAAATAAAAAAGTCTGAGTGCTTTTCTATATCCTTCGGGATGAGCCATACCAAAATTACGAAATAATTTTTCTTTTGTATCACGTCCTTTTTGTTGACCGATGAACATAACCTTTTGATCATCAATCATTCCAAAACCGCCGATCATGGCATTATCATCACCAAAATATCTATCACCGTGCAGTTCAATAAATTCTGTAGACATTGCATTTATATAGTCAAGGGTATATGGTCTTTTGGGATGTCTGGAAAGCTGGACTTTTTGCCAACGTGTTAGATTATCGTAAATTTCAGTTCGCAGTTTATCAAGTTTTTTTTGCATTGAAGCAATTTCAGTACTTAACTCAACATCACCTCCAACAGAAAAATCTTTCATATCAGAAATCTTTTTCTCAAGCTCAACTATTGGTTTTTCAAATTCTAAAAATGGACCGGTACCCATTTGTTTCCGCCAAATTTTTTATTTCAATTTTTTCTGTCCTAACGAACTTTTTCGTAAGGATAATTTGGATATAAAGATATAGAAAATACTAGATCGGAAGAGCGTCGTGTAGGGAAAGAGTGTCTATCTCGGTGGTCGCCGTATAATAAAAAAAAAAAAAACAAAAAAATGAATACACAGTAAACTACCATGTAAAGAAGGACTATAACAATCAGCTGACA
>CALCCW010000200.1:0-3080 GCA_937900185.1 uncultured candidate division Zixibacteria bacterium
TTTTTTTTTTTTCAAGCAGAAGACGGCATACGAGATATATCAGTGTGACTGGAGTTCAGACGTGTGCTCTTCCGATCTAAAAAAATAAACCGAAGAAAATTTATAAAAGAAATGTCTCAATATACCGGCGGTGCAATTATCGGCGGTGCAATTTTAAATGAATCACTGCTTGCATCAATAAATTCTCAATTCAGCACAACCGAGAATATTTATATCGCAAAAAATGGAACCCCGGCTGAAAATGTAGCTAAAGTCTTTGACATGAAATACGGCGGGATTGAAAACTTTATCGGTATTGATGATGTTGTTGTAATCAACCCAAACGGTCAATGGCCAAACCAAGGTGGCTCAAATTGTGGCAACTGCATAGGTTTGATTGACATGATTTTAAATCGACCGGGCGGATTTAACGGAGAAATTTTATTTGTAGAATGCACTCAGGCTGTCCCAACGGGCTACTGGGTCGCAACAGGAACACAGCTTGACCGCAACGGTCCTTATAATTTTAATGACATGATTACTTACTATCAAAACAATGGTCATGCTAATGTTAACTCTGTTCGTATCCAGCGTAATCAAAATGATTCAACCAACTGGCCGGTTATTTCCTCTCCTACTACTCAAGGATGGGTCCGCCTTGAATGGACCTCGCCAACTACCGGATGTCTCTTTTATCTGCCCTATCCTGTTATTCGTTCACCTTATTCAAATAGGTTAATTTCTCTCAAAGATGGTGTCTATAAAGATGGTCAGTTAACCTCGACTCCTTTAAAATTCATCAAGGTTCCAAATCTCAATAATCACGATTCAACTACTTGGCAGGATTATGCCGGAGTTACCTCTGCAACTAAGTCATTTTTGGGCATAGCCGAACTTGAGAATGCTACCAACGGAATATTTAACGACGGTCAACATTATAGCTTACATACGTATGGACAAGCATGTCATGGTCCTTCAGCAGCAGAAAAAGCTTGGGCGTGTGGTGAAGCTGTCGGAGCATGGATGACTTTTTGTCGCAAACCGGATATTTTTCTTACAACTGCTGAATGGTCTGGATGGGGCGGAAGATACAATACTAATGCAACTCAAACCAGAACTGTTGGGTTAGCAGAGAATCCACCAACTCTTGACTACTATATGTGCAAATATGTCCTATCTCCATCTGTCCCACTCGGTACATCGGCTCCATATCTAAACCCTGATTACAATGTTGCCAACAACAATACCAGACAAACAATTGAAGGATGTATTTCTCAGGGATACGGCACTTCCGATGAGAATGAAATGGCAGTATTTGTGTATGACTATAATGCTCCTATGACCAACAGACAAGATATCGACTTAAAAATCAAACTGTTCAGAGAGGGCAATGCAACCGAACAGGATGTTATCGATTTGATAAATCTCTATAATTCGGGAAACTAAATAATTAGTTATAGATAATATATAATTTAAAAAGCTGCTTCAAAAGATACGTTTTATCTGCGTAATTATTTAGTTAAGGGTACAATATGTCAAGAATTTGTGGTATGGTTGATAATAGAAATAGAGAAGAACAAATTTCTATTTTGTTAAAAAATTTAATACAACCAATGGTACACGCACCATCGTTTAAGACCGAAGAAGTATCTGACAAAAACTGTGCATTTGCTCATATTCTACATAATCCGGATTACATATCATCTTATTTACAAAATGACAAAGTTACCGGTGTTTATTGTTTGTTTAATGGTTATTTGACTAATGTAGAATCAATGTCTCAAACAATCCGTCAAGAAACGAATAATCGTATTATCATTACAAATCCTGCGGAACTTATTTCTTATCTTATACTTGAAAAAGGACCGCATGCATTGATTGAGCTAAATGGAATTTTTTCTTTTGCATTATGGCAACCCTTGGAGCAAAATCTGTGGTTAGGTGTTGACCGTTACGGTATACGACCTTTGTATTATAGTCAACAATCTCATGCGGTTAAATTTGCTTCTGAGGTAAAAGCTTTGTCACTTACTGAATCTGCATTAAAGGCTAACAATTTAGCTATAGAAGAAATGTTTGTCTTAGGCTATTTACTTGATGATAAAACGATGTATCAAAATATTTACAGAGTCCCTCCGGCAACAGTTCTAAAATTTCACCAAAATAAAATAGAAAAATTCCGCTATTGGTGGTATGATAAGATACAGATCGACAATTCACTGACTGTAGACGATTACGTCGTGGAAAATGACAGGCTTTTTCGCAGCGTTATTAATAACATAAGCAAGGATTTCAGTAAAGTATCATGTTTGCTCAGTGCGGGATATGATTCCCGACGAATAATTCTTGAACTCGACAAGTTGGGGAAAGACATACATGCATTTACAACAGCTCACTCCAAAGCAAGTAATTTATACGAAATTGAATTAGCAATATCTAAACATTTAAGTGCTGAACTTAAAATCAATCATTCAACTGTTGAGCATGCTGTTCCCAAAGATGTACCAAAAAATTTATTTTACATGTACACGTTCTTAGATTGTGAAGCTGATGAACATCATTTTATAATGAACTTATTATCTTCAATACCTGCCGACAGCCCACCTAGTTTTGATGGGATGGGTGGTGATATTTTCATCAATGGACATTTTCTCTATAAGAGTATGCTTGATATTATTCATGATAATAAAAAGGTCACTCAAAAAATATTAGCCCCTTACCCTAATTTATTGCAGTCATACATAAAAATAGATTCGCATCAACCGACCCTTGAAGAAAGAATTCTAAAGATACTTAATGGTTTACCTGATTCGCCTAATAAATTTACACAGTACGTATTCACAACCCGAACTCGCAGAGAAATAAGTATTTCTCCGTATGGACTTCTAAATTTAAAAATTGAATCATTTAGATCGGAAGAGCACACGTCTGAACTCCAGTCACACTGATATATCTCGTATGCCGTCTTCTGCTTGAAAAAAAAAAACACCAGTCACACTGATATATCTCTTCTGCCGTCTTCTGCTTGAACACAAAAAACTCACGTTTTAGTTCAACTTTTACGACACAGTCATTATACATATGTCTACTAAGTGCTTTAC
>CALCCW010000201.1:0-15579 GCA_937900185.1 uncultured candidate division Zixibacteria bacterium
AATAGGACATGAGTACTAAAGTGTAGTGTTTTGATTTTTTTTTTTTTTCTTTCGTTTTTTTTTTTAATGATACGGCGACCACCGAGATCTACACTCTTTCCCTACACGACGCTCTTCCGATCTAAAATATCCTGACCGATTTCATTAAAATGTCTGAGAGTATCAGAATAAAATTTCACCCAAAAATGAGAATTCTTAAGCATCCCGGGTTGTTCATATCTCTGAAATTCTTCACTGTCTTGCTTGGCAGCATCAATCTTTTGATTCAGATAAGATACAAATTCCGACTTAAAAGAATTGTCGGCAAGCTGTTCACACAAGACAGGTGATAAGCCAATAGTGAGTTTAGGTGAAATACCCTCATCTATAAGCTCATGCAGAATTCTTATAATCGGAAGATAGGTCTCGCCGGCAGCTTCACACAGCCAGTCAGTTCCATGAGGCCATCGTCCATGAGAGAGTACATAGGGAAGATGGCTATGGAGAACAAATGCAAATGATCCTTGAGACATTTATTTCTCCTCGTCTTGTTGACCGTTATTTTCAAAACCGATAGATTTGGATGGTTTGTCTATTGAACCGTAGGTTTTAATTTCACCAAACTGTTTTTCGTATTTTTTCAAATTATCTGCCAATGCCTTCTGTAAGAGTTTTGCATGCATTGGGGTCATAATAATTCTTGCCAATACTTTTGACTTAGGCATTCTAGGCATTATACGGGCAAAATCTATGATAATCTCGGTGGGCGAGTGTATCAGCATTGCCAAATTAGCATAGATTCCCTCAGCTTCTTTTTCGCCAAGCTCAATATTGAGTTGTTGTTGTGGTTGTTGTTGGTTCATCTTTTGACCTTTTATATTAGTGTGTTATTTTTCTTTTCTATTCACTTGTTATAAGTAATCCATTTTAATATATTCTCAACCTAAGTCAATTGAATTATGATGAATTTGGAAAGATAAAAATGCCGATTAAAGCGGAAAGAATTGCCGAATTAACAGATAAAATAGGAAATGCCAAAATTCTGATACTTGGCGATATAATGCTTGATGAATATCTATTTGGGCAGGTCAACCGAATTTCTCCTGAAGCACCGGTTCCGGTTGTTGAGGTTACTTCTGACCGTTTTTTACTTGGTGGTGCTGCCAATGTAGCCGCTAATATCAGAAAACTTGGAGATAAACCGCTTTTACTCGGAGTTGTCGGTCTTGATGAAGCGTCAGTGAAACTGACTCACCTTTTGAAATCTAAACAAATAAGTTCAGATTATCTTATAAATGATGACAGTCGCCAAACGACACTCAAAACCCGCGTGATGGCAGGAAATCAACAGATTGTCCGTTATGATCGTGAAAACTGTTATGAATTAAATAACGATACCGAAAAGAAAGTTTTTGCTAAATTTGAATCTGTCATAAATGAAATTTCTGCAGTGATAATTTCTGACTACGGCAAAGGTGTTATTTCACTTTCACTTCTTGAAAAAGTTATTGCAATGTGTCGGGACAAAAATATTTTTGTCGCTGTCGACCCGAAAGAAACTCACTTTCATAATTACAAAAATGTTTCTGTTATTACTCCGAACCATCACGAAGCAGGTTTTGCTTATGGGCAGCGAATTACATCCGAAAAAGAACTGCTTGAAGTCGGCAACGGACTGCTTGAAAAATTGCAGGCACAGTCAATTTTAATTACTCGAGGACCTGATGGTATGTCATTGTTTCGAGAGAATAGTGAACCAACTCATATTCCTACTTTTGCCAAAAAAGTATTCGATGTTACCGGAGCAGGTGATACAGTGATTGCGACTTTTGTTTCATCTGTGTGTGCAGGAGCAGAACTCTCAGAGGCAGCTATTATTGCCAATGCCGGAGCAGGGATTACTGTCGGTGAAGTCGGTACCGCATCGGTTACACCGGAACTGCTCAAACAGGAACTATATCGTAATATCAAAGATGGTAATTTAGTCAAAAACTGATTTACGTGTATGAAAAAGAATCTTCTAAAAAAAACTCAGCTTCCAAAACTTTTAAAAAAACTCAAAAGACAAAAACAAAAAATAGTTTTCACCAATGGTGTGTTTGATATTTTGCATCGAGGGCATGTTGAATATCTTGCCAAAGCAAAATCTTTTGGTGATGTTTTGATACTCGGTCTTAATTCCGATGCTTCAGTACGTCGACTCAAAGGGAAGAACCGCCCCATTAACAAGCAGATTGATAGAGCAATAGTTTTGCTTGCTTTGGAATCGGTCGACTATGTTATTATATTTTCTCAAGATACTCCTTTAAAACTTATAGAGTCTATAAAGCCGGATGTACTTGTCAAAGGTGCCGATTACAAAATTACAGAAATTGTCGGCAGTGAGTTTGTGTTGTCGCATGGCGGAGAAGTTAAGAGAGTTAAGCTTACCAAAGGTCGTTCGACCAGCAATACAATTAAAAAAATAAAATAGCTATTACAGTGTTCAGGCATGTCTGAATCTTTTTTAAACAGAAATCTTAGAGAAACTATAGTTTTATAGTTGACAGAGGGTTATGTTTTTTGCTATTTAGATAAAAAATGAGCAATAAGGTCTTATTACTATTAGGTAAGATTTAAACTATTAATAAATAAGGAGATAATAAATAATAAAGAGAAGCAGGGAGACAATTAATAACAAAAGTAGTTAAGGAGTAAATGGATGAAAGAACATCTAATGAAAATTATGGTACTAACAGGAATCGCAATTCTGTGTTCTTTGGTAGTTATCCCAGTAGAGCAGATTGAGGCTATGCCTAATTTTGCCCGTCAGTATGGAACAACTTGTTCTCATTGTCATACCATTGTGCCACGTTTGAATCGTACAGGATATGAGTTTAGAAGAGCCGGATATAGAATGCCGAGTGAAATTGGAGAAATTAGAGAATTTGAGAAAAATCGTGATGAGTTTGATTATACTTCAGGAAATTATTTTGCTGCTCGTCTCCAAATGAACGCTTCTTATAAATCAACAGATATGGGTTCAGGTCCAACAACCGATGTTTCTAAAATTGAGTTTAAAGAGTTTACCTTGTATCCACTTACAGGTGGTTTTTTAGGTAATTGGGCTTCATTGGCTGAAATTAGTGGTTCAACTGATGAGTTAGAAGTAGAAAACGGATATTTGCGTTACGTAACCGGAGATGATAATACTTTCTGGCAAGTACGCGGTGGCTTATTCCACCCATTTGAAGGTTATGGTGCTTCTGACAGACCTCTTGGTTTGTCTCGTCCTTTAATTCAATCACAGAAAACTACTAACTCCAACGGAGACGTGAATGGATGGCACCCTTGGGGATTTGACCAAACAGGTTTAGAAGCCGGTGTGTCTCATCAGAATTCTTCTATCTCTTTTACTGTTCTCAACGGTCTTATGGATAACGCAGAAGACCCGGCTCAGGGCGGTGCTTTGAGCAAATCTGCCGGAAGTCCTACTGAAAACAGTATGGATTTTCAGGTTTTTGCCAATCAGTTTATCGGTACTATAAATGCTGCCGTTTCTGCTTATTATTATAACGGTCGGATTGCACTTAGTCCAAGTGATACTATTCCTTTGGCACAGAACGATTTCCAACGCTATGCTGTATATATAACTATTCCACTCAATACGGCTCAACTGATGGGTGCTTATTCAGGTGGATCTGATACTTATACCGCGACAGATGCCAGCATAAACAATTCGGGTATGTTTATCGAGTTGGACAATTACTTTAGTCCTAAATTTGGTTCTGGGATCCGTTATGATTCCTTTGACCCTTCTGATATTGCTGACAATGATGTTTCTTCGGCATTTTCTGTGTTTGCAAATGCTCCATTAAACAATGGTGTACAGTTTATTGTTGAATACAAATATATGAAAACAGAGATGGGAGCAAACCCTGACAAAACAACAAATTCTATTAACTTGAGATCTATTTATATTTTCTAAGTTAAAAACTATTTTGATTTTGATGTAACTTAAAAGCCTATCCATTTGTGGATAGGCTTTTATTGTTGAGTCCATATAGCACAACAATATAAATATTATGTTCTAAAAGAAAAATGAAAATTTGGTTGTTTTGTCCAGCCTGTTTTATGGGGGGATAGATTTGTCGGACTGTTGGATGCTAAAGCTGATAGGAAAACAAACAATTTGAGAATTCATAAAAAATGCAATAAAAAAAGCCGCTGTCCGTTCATCACGGGAACCGAAGCGCCCATGACGGGGGAGGGAAGTTAGGACAACGGCGATATCTTATTTTTAATATATAACAAGTATCAAAATCTATTTGTCATAGATTTGTCTAAATTATAGACAAATTCTAACTGTTTAATTCTATGCAAAACCATAAATTAAAGGCAGACAAATAGTACGTAAATATAATACGAGAGTCAATAGAAAATAGTTGTTTTTATAACTTTTTTTAGGTGAAACTTTCACTTTTCATTTACAAAAAACAGATGTATATTCAGCTATTATGAAAACTAAAAGAACAGATTATATCAACTGGGATGAGTATTTTATGGCGATTGCTCAACTTTCTGCCAAAAGGTCCAAAGACCCCTCTACCCAAGTGGGTGCCTGCATAGTAAATAGCAAAAAGCGGATAATCGGTATCGGGTATAATGGTTTTCCTATCGGATGCTCAGATGACCTGCTTCCTTGGGATAGAGAAGGTGACTATTTAGAGACCAAATATCCGTATGTTTGCCATGCCGAGATGAACGCTATAACAAATTCCTCAAATAAAATGCAGCTTGAGGGAGCGGCGATTTATGTTTCTTTATTCCCCTGTAATGAGTGTGCAAAACTGATTGTCCAAGTCGGTATCAAAGAGGTTGTTTTTCTTTCGGATAAATATGCTGATGCCGATGTTTTTAAAGCATCTCGCAAAATATTTGATATGGCGGGGGTCAGACTCAGGCAGTTAGTACCGAAGACAAAAGAAATTCTACTCAAATTGAATAATAATTTATAAGTTTTAAATTTATGTAATATTATTATTGTGTTTCATTCTTTATAGATTATAATAGTCGCTTATTAGGAAAAAAGAAATTGTATATATTCGACTGAGGAGCCAAAAATGACCAAAACAAAAGAAGATATTTTAAGGATGATCGACGAAGCAGGTGTTCGCTACATCAGGCTTTGTTTTACAGATATTTTAGGACAAATAAAAGGGATGTCTATTACTCGTTCTGAAATAGAACAAGTTATGGATGAAGGGCAGGGATTTGATGGGTCATCAGTTGAAGGTTTTGCACGTATTGAGGAATCAGATTTGATGGCTATGCCGGATCCTCGAACTTTTCGTATTATTCCGTGGGAAATAGCCGGTGAAAAAGTTGCGATGATGTTCTGTGATATTACCTATCCTGACGGTACTCCCTATGCAGGCGATCCTCGCTGGGTTCTCAAAAAGAATCTACAAAAACTTGAAGATAAAGGCTGGACATGTTTTGTCGGTCCAGAACTTGAGTATTTCTATTTTGAAAATGACAGTGAACCAAAAACCATAGATAAAGCCGGATATTTTGACTACGGAACGGTTGATAAAGGAACCCAAGTCCGAAAACGTACGGTCAATGCTCTTGAGGCAATAGATATTCCGGTCGAATGTTCACATCATGAAGTTGCCCACTCTCAGCATGAAATTGATTTAAAATATCAAGAGGCACTTGTTATGGGTGACTTTGCACAAATTTATAAATTCATTGTCAAAGAAATTGCTTTGGAAAATGGTCTCTATGCGACCTTTATGCCAAAACCTATATTTGGACAAAACGGTTCCGGTATGCATTGTCATATTTCTCTTTTTGAAGGGGACAAAAATCTGTTTTTTGATAAAAAAGGCGAATACAATCTCTCGAAAATAGGACGTCAATTTACCGCCGGTGTTCTAAAATATATTAAAGAATTTACTCTCATTACAAACCAGTGGGTTAATTCGTACAAACGCTTAGTTCCCGGATATGAAGCACCGGTTTATATAGGTTGGGGACGACGTAACCGTTCATCTATGATTCGGGTGCCTATGTATCGTGTCGGTAAAGAAAAAGCGACCCGTATAGAACTTCGTTCGCCCGACCCGGCTGCCAACCCATATCTTACATTTACGATGTTATTAGCAGCAGGAATGAAAGGTATCGAAGACCAGTTAGAACTGACAGCACCTATTGAAGATAATATTTTTGGTATGACAGATCTGGAAAAAGCTGACTTACATATTGATACTCTTCCTAACTCACTTGAAAATGCTATTGTTGCATTTGAAAATTCCGAACTTGCCAAAGAAACTTTGGGCGAACATATCCATGCCAAACTTATTGAAAATAAAAAATTGGAATGGGATGAATACCGTATTCACGTCAGTCAATTTGAAAACGACAAGTATTTAGGTATGTTATAAGTAATAGCTTTCAAGCAATTATTTTGTAAAAAGAATAGCATGTCAGTCCGCCGAGGCGGAATTCCTGACAATTAATGAATAACACTCCTACATTCTTTGATGTATTGGTGCTGTAATACATTGTTATACAATCAATTAAATAGATATGTGGTTTAAATGAAATATCTCTTGTAAATTGAAACAAAAGTATTATACTTACGTATATAAAATAACTGACGGTCATATAGTTTGACCTGATTGGCTGTAAATGGGTATTTCTGAAAGAAAAGAACGAGAAAAACAAAGAAGAATTAAAGAAATAGTAGATGCTGCTGAGTTGATCTTTTTTTTAAAAGGGTTTAAAAATGCGACTATGGATGAAATCGCACAACAAGCAGAATTGAGCAAAGGAACTTTGTATCTCTATTTTAAAAGTAAGGATCATCTATATTCCCAAATAATACAGCGAGCGTGTAGGATACTGTACAATAGATTTGTAGAAGCAGCAGCAAAAGTCAAACTTGGGGTGGATAAGGTAAATGCCATCGGAGAAGCTTACTACCAATTTTATCTTGATGAGAAAGACTATTTTAATGTAATGATGAGTTTTGAAAGCAAAGATATACCTATAGAAATTTTTGTATCAATGAAAGCTGATGAAGATTGTGACCCTCATATTGTCTTAATTGAGAGTATAAAAATTGGTGTAGAGGACGGTTCTATAAGAAAAGATATTAAACCTAATGAAACTGCTATTATTTTATGGGCTTTTACCACCGGCTTGATGCAGTTAACTTCTCAAAAAAAAGAATTATTAGAAGAAGGTTATAATATAGATATTAAGGATATTATTCAACTGGCAGATAAAATAATGAACTACGGAATAAAAGCATAATATTTTTTTTAAACAACTATGACTTATAGTCATTAAATTAAACGTCTTACATGATAAGACTGTTAGTATGGGAAATAAGATAAATATAAGAATTTATAATAATTATAACGGAGAAGTAATGAAACAAATTGGTCTTATTATTTTATGTTTGCTGTTTACTGTGTCAGTAAGTGCAAATGAAAAATCACAAACTGTGAAAGGTCGTATTATTGATTCTCAGTCTCACTATCCCATTATAGGAGTTACAGTTTTTGTTGTCGGTTCTGATCCGGTGATAGGTAATATTTCTGATGTGGAAGGTTACTACAAACTGTCAAAAGTGCCACTCGGCAGGATAACCATTCAATTTAGCTCAATAGGTTTTGAACCGATAACGTTGAGTAATATTTTAGTTTCATCAGGGAAAGAAACAGTTATAGACGTAGCATTAAAAGAAGATGTTATTATTATTGAACCAGTGCGAGTTGAAAGCGAAGTCGATAAGTCTGCTTCAAATAATGAAATGGCAGCTGTCAGTTCTAGAGGTTTTAGGGTTGAAGAAACCGGTCGTTATGCCGGGAGTCTAAATGATGTTTCTCGCATGGCAATGAACTTTGCCGGAGTCAGCGGTGCCAATGATGCAAGAAATGATATAATTATTCGTGGTAATTCACCTTTTGGGCTTCTATGGGTATTAGAAGGTCTTTCGATACCAAACCCAAATCATTTTGGTTCGCTTAGTTCAACCGGCGGTCCGGTCAGTATGCTGAATAATAATGTCCTAAAAAAATCCGATTTTCTTACCGGGGCATTTCCGGCAGAATACGGTAACGCTTTGTCCGGAGTCTTTGATTTAAAAATGAGAAATGGTAATAATGAAAAACGAGAGTATATGCTTCAGTCCGGTTTAAATGGTTTTGAAATAGGCTTAGAGGGACCGATTTCTACGAAATCAAAATCTACATATCTGATAAATTATCGGTATTCTGTTTTAGGTTTAGTGGATAAACTCGGTCTTGATTTAGGAACCGGAACTGCCGTGCCGTATTATCAGGATATATCATTCAAGTTTAATTTCCCCTCTACTAAATTAGGCCAATTTACTCTCTTTGGAGTAGGTGGAATCAGTAATATAGATCTCTTAACAAGTGACAAAGATGAAATTGAAGATAATAATTTATATCCGTTTGATGATCTTGATGTTCGTTACCAAAGTAAAATGGGTGTAGTAGGATTGAGTCATGTTATTTTTTTATCAAAAGATGCTTTTTCAAAAACTACCCTTGGTATTTCAGGTATAAATACAGAAAATAAAATGGATACAGTTTTCAGAAGTTCTCAAAACGAAGTGCTTGATATTCAGCCATATTATAGTGAAGATGAAACCCAGTTAAAATATACTCTTGATAATAAACTGGTAAAAAAATTCAATGCTAAAAATGATATTTCACTTGGCTTTACATTCGATATATATGATTTAGACCTTCGGAATAAATCATTGTCAGAATTTAATGTTTATCAAAAGAGTAACTTTAATGGGACAACAACCCTTTTTCAAACGTATGCCCAATGGCAGTATCGGATAAATAGTAAACTTACTCTGTTTCCCGGAATTCATTATCAATATTTATTTTTAAACAGTTCGTCAAAACTTGAACCGCGTTTCGGAATGCAGTTTAAAGTAAATGAAAGACAAAAATTTTCTATTGCTTATGGCAGACATAATCAGATGCAGGGCTTGAATAATTATTTCAGAGAGACAGTTTTTTCTGATGGTTCTGTTATACAAACAAATAAGAATCTTTATTTTACCACAAGCGAACATTATGTCTTCGGATATGATAACAATCTTTCTGAAAATTTGCGGTTAAAGATTGAAACATATTATCAACGTATTTCAAATATACCGACAGAAATAGATTCGTCTTATTTTTCTATGATAAACAGTGGTACTGATTTTTATATGCCTGACAAAGATTCACTTGTAAACGAGGGAACCGGTCATAATATCGGGGCTGAAATAACCTTGGAGAAGTTCTTAAGCAACTCATATTATTTCTTGCTGACAACATCTGTTTTTGACTCAAAATATAAAGGAAGTGACGGAATAGAACGAAACACAGTTTTTAACGGCAATTATGTTATAAATGGGTTGTTGGGCAAAGAATTTAAAATGGGTGCCTACAATGCTCTTTCGTTTGATATAAAATTCACTGCTGCAGGCAACAGAAGATATATCCCGATTGACTTAGATCAGTCTCGTTTAGTAGATACCGCAATATATAAGTTTGATCAATCTTATGAAAACCAGTATAAACCTTATTTCCGTTCTGATTTTAAAGTTACTTACAGAAAAGAGTCTTCAAGGTTTACACAGGAATGGGTATTAGATATTCAGAACATAACGGATTATAAGAATGTCTATCTTGACAGATATGATTCTAAAAATAACACTATCAGAACTTCGTATCAAATGGGTATTTTTCCCATTATACAATACAGATTATTATTTTGATGAATTATAAAGTTTATTAGGAGAGACAAACACTCTCGTCTGACCCTTTAGTGGTTCTGACATCTGTTGGCGGAAATACTAAATATTTCCGCCCTACAAAAACTGACCTACTAAGTTTGTGGAGACCTGACCTGAGCTACTTTTGCTAAAAAGACAGCCTCAATGCCCTATCGCTACATTTTCAAATATTTTCATTCTCACTTGCTTTTTTTACTGTTCTGTGTTACATAAGCTATTATGTTTGATATGGATAAGGATGAAACAACCAGTACAACCACTCAATTAGCCAAAATTGGATACTGGTCGGCACAAGCATCGCTTTTTCTTACAGAAGAAAAATATTCCAAAGCGGTTGCACTCTGTAAAGAAAATCTGCAAGGGAACACATCGCCTCTGTCGGCTCGGTTTATTTATGCCAAGGCTCTTTACCATGCGGGGCAGGTTGAATCAGCCGAACAGCAGTTGAATATTATTTTATCAAATGATTCTGAACATATAGCAGCACTTAAATGTCTTGCCGATATAAAATTTCAACAAGGTGACCGGTTTGGTTCTATGTCGTTGTATGAACAAATACTTTCGTTAGACCCATATTGTACAATATTGTATTCTCCGATTGAAAAAAAGAAAGAGCAGACAACGACAACAACAATTACGTTAAAACGTCAAAAAGAGACAACAAAAGAACACTCCAAAAAAGATTTGCGAAAGGTTTTAATATATACCGAGACTGTTGGTGATTTATATTTACAGCAGGGGTTTCCCAGACTTGCCGAAGAGGTCTTTGCCCACTTACATAAAAAAAGCAAAAACCCGCGTTTTGCCGAAAAACTTTCGCTTGCCCGGGAAAATATAAAAGAGAAGGAACATCATCATGTCAAAAATACGGATTGATGAAATAAAGAAAAATTTAGTTAAAGAAAATCTCGATGGACTTATAGTGACACATGCTGATTTTATTCGTTATCTGACAGGCTTTACAGGTTCTGCAGGTATTTTAGTTATTACAGCAAAAACAGCCGACTTTATAACTGATTTTCGCTATAAAGACCAAGCATCCAAACAAGTCAAAGGTGCCAAAGTTCTAATTCATACAGGGGATTATATTGCTGCTTTAAAAGATTCTCCAAAATTGAACAAACAAAATATGCGTCTTGGGTTCAGTGGTTCTTTTATTACCGTTGCTGAATTAAACAATCTAAAAAGTAATTTTCCGAAAGCACTTTTTGTCGATGCTGACACATTGACCAATGAGCTGGGATGGGTAAAAGATAAAGATGAACTCGCATCTATCACAAAAGCGGTCGAGATTTCTGATTTGGCATTTGAACGTATTCTCAATATGGTAGCTCCGGGGATTCGTGAATCGGAACTTGGTGCTGAGTTGGAATATCAAATGCGAATGCTCGGGTCGGAACGTCCTGCATTTGAAACAATCATTGCTTCGGGATATCGTTCGGCGTTACCGCATGGGCTGGCATCGAAAAAGAAAATTAAAAAAGGTGAGTTTATCACATTTGATTTCGGGGCAACCTATAACGGATATGTTTCAGACATGACTCGTACTATTGTAGTTGGCAAAGCAACGACCCGTCAGAAAAAAATCTACAATTTAGTTTTAAAATCACAAAAAGCCGGAATTCGTAAGATTAAAGCCGGAGTCAGTGGAAAAGCAGTTGATAATACCTGCCGAAAAATTATTACTAATGCCGGATATGGCAAGAATTTTGGGCATGGAACCGGTCATGGTATAGGATTTTTTGTGCATGTCGGTCCGAGGCTTTCAGGTTTATCCGAGGATAAGTTAAAGGCGGGCAACGTAGTAACGGTAGAGCCGGGTATCTATATCTCCGGTTGGGGGGGAGTACGAATTGAAGATGATGTCGTTGTGACAAAAAACGGTGGAAAAGTTCTTAATATCTCTCCAAAAAACTTGTTGGAAGTCTAAGACGAATTTTTTATTATAGAGAGTTATTTAAAGAAAATTGTAATGGTAAATTAAATCTCTATGGGTCGGTTAACCACTTGTAGGTGAGGATTACATGAACGAAAATTATATTAAAAAGCTGATAAAGCTTGTTGAAGAATCAGAGATAGAATCACTTGAAGTTTCAAGTTGGGGCAGAAAAATTCGTATAACTCAAAAATTGAATGCATCAGCAAATGGACAAGCTGCTGTTCAAACAGTTGTACAACCAATGGCGGTTGCTCCTACTGCTCCGGTGGCAGTACCTGCAGCCTCAGCACCCACTGCGGAAGCGGTACCTGTGGAAAACGATAAGCTTATTCCGGTTGTCTCGCCGATGGTAGGAACTTTTTATACTGCCCCATCTCCGGATGCTGACCCGTATGTGTCGCTAAATCAAAAAGTCACAAACGGTCAGGTCGTATGCATTGTTGAAGCGATGAAATTGATGAATGAGATTGAAGCGGAAGCAAGCGGTCGAATTGTAAAAATACTTGTAGAGAACGCACAGCCTGTCGAGTATGGACAGACTATGTTTTTAATTGACCCTGAAGGGTAAATAGTTACCAACAACGGAAAGGGAATTCCATGACTTTAAAACAGATGCTGGTTGATATGCTCGGGCGGAACGCTTCCGATCTGCATATCAGAGTTGGAATTCGTCCGCATGTTCGTGTCAACGGACAGCTTGAGCAGATTGCCACCGAACCGGTTACAATCGACTTGATGGAACAGATAATATCTCAAATTTTAAATGATAAACAGCGGGAACGGTTCCTACGTAAGAATGAAATGGATCTTGCGTTATCGGTTGCAAAATTAGGTCGATTTCGTATCAATCTTTTCCGACAACGTGGAACTGCCGGTATAGCAATTCGTGCGGTGAACACTACTATCCCATCATTTGAAGAACTGCATCTTCCTGAATCAGTAAAAAAGATGGCAAAAGAGCGCCGCGGACTTATGATTATTACCGGTACAACCGGTTCAGGTAAATCAACCACAATGGCAGCACTTATTGAAAATATGAACTCCACCCGTACTGACAATATTATTACCGTCGAAGACCCTATTGAATATATTTACAGAGATAAAAAATCTATTATCGCACAGCGAGAAGTTGGAGGAGATACCGAAACCTTTGCGTCGGCACTTCGTCATGCTTTCCGTCAGGATCCTGATGTCATTTTAATCGGTGAGGTTCGTGATCTTGAAACTATGTCGATTGCTCTGACTGCTGCCGATACAGGACATTTGGTAATCACTACTTTGCATACGATGAATGTTGTGGAAACTATCACACGTATTATATCATTTTTCCCGCCTCATCAGCATCAGCAGATTCGTCTGCTTTTGGCAGGTACTCTGAAATCTATTGTTTGTCAAAGGCTTTTAACAAGAGGTGACCAACCGGGGCGGGTTCCTGCTTTGGAAATTATGTTTAACTCCGGTGCTGTCAAAGAGTGTATTATTGACCCTGAAAAAACAGCAGAGATTCCTGAATTAATGGAACAGGGAAGAGTGCAGTACGGCATGCAGTCTTTTGACCAGTCAATTATGGATTTACATAAAGAAGGTCTGATTTCGTTTGAAGAAGCGATGCATCATGCGACCAATCCTGATGATTTCGATTTGCGTCTTCGCGGAATTACCGGCTCTTCCGAACGGTGGCAGGGTGGTGGCGATTCCGAGCAAGGAGAAACGAATTCTATTGATTCAGATACCGGTTTTCAGAAGTTTTAAAAATATTTTTTTAGTCAAAATTTCAGGGGTCAGTCCGTACAGATGGACTGACCTTTTTTAATGGTTATCTCTGAAGTTATGTTTAAGGCATAAATTGCTTATAGAAATTGACACTTGTTTATCTTATAACAAGTTAGCCATGAAAATATGGGGTGAAAATTAATAAAAAAATGCTCAATATTGGTTGTGAAAAACTGCTCTTTCCTATATATTCCCAAATTAAATGAATTGTAAATTTATTGTGCGACATAAATAAAGGATTGCCCTTGTTTACAAAAATTTTGATAGCCAATCGCGGTGAGATTGCTCTGCGGATAATCCGAGCATGTAAAGAATTAGGAATAAAGACTGTAGCTGTCTATTCAGAAGCTGACCGAGATGCCCTGCATGTTCGCTTTGCCGATGAAGATGTCTGTATCGGTCCGGCATCACCAACTGAATCATATCTTGATATGCAGCGGATAATTGCCGCTGCTGAAGTAACCAACGCCGATGCGATTCACCCCGGTTACGGATTTCTCGCCGAAAATGCTGACTTTGCCGAAGTATGTGAGTCATGTGATATAAAATTTATTGGACCAACTCCTGCACAAATACGTCAACTTGGTGACAAAGTGAATGCCAAAGAATTGATGGAAAAAGCTGGCGTTCCCTGTACTCCAGGGTCTGACGGTATTGTCGCAACTTATGATGATGCTGTCGTGATTGCCGAACAAATCGGATATCCGGTTATTCTCAAAGCAGTTTCCGGTGGAGGCGGTAAAGGGATGAGAGTTTGTAATGATAAAGCTGAACTTGAACGAGGGTTCCATTTGTGTACTACCGAAGCAGCCAACTCATTTAATAATCCTGATTTATATTTAGAAAAATTTATTATTGGACCTCATCATGTAGAGATTCAGATTATCGGCGACAGTCATGGAAACTACTTCCATTTTGGTGAACGTGACTGCTCTATCCAAAGAAGACATCAGAAACTTATAGAAGAAACACCTTCGCCTCTTATGACCGATGACTTACGGAAACGAATGGGAGAAGCTGCTGTACGTGGTGCTAAAAAGGTCGGCTATCAAGGTGTCGGTACTATTGAGTTTTTAGTAAATGAAGACCGTGAATTTTATTTTATGGAAATGAATACTCGTATTCAGGTAGAACATCCTGTTACAGAAGAAGCATTTGAAGTTGATTTGATTCAAGATCAAATCCGTGTTGCTATGGGAGAAGAGCTTACCTATAAACAGGAAGATATTGTGCATAAGTGGGCTGTTATTGAATGCCGTATTAATGCAGAAGATGTCGAAAAAGATTTCCGTCCTACTCCCGGCAAATTGACTGCCCTGCATGTGCCGGGTGGACCGGGTGTGCGGGTTGACAGAGCGGTATACACCGGTTATATGATTCCGCAGTATTATGATTCTATGATTGCGAAGCTGATTGTTAAAGCACGGACTCGTGAGCTTGCAATTATAAAAATGAGAAACGCTTTGAAAGAATTTATAATTGAAGGTGTTCCTACGACAATTCCATTCCATGAAGAGATTTTTGAACACCCCGATTTTATTAAAGGTGATTACAATATAGCATTCTTGGAGACACGGTTCAGACAAAAAAAAATATCTCAAGAAGAAAAAAAGGAAAACGTTTAAATTTAATAAACTACAATAAATAATTGAGGAATATATGAATATACCATCAGAACTCAAATACACAAAAGAACATGAGTGGGTCCGCATTGAAGACAAAATTGCGACAATAGGAGTCACAGATTATGCACAAACTGAATTGACCGATATTACTTTTTTTGAACTTCCGGAAATTGGACGGGAAGTGAAACAAATGGAAGAAATCGGTGTTATAGAAACATCAAAGGCTGTTTCAGAAATATATTCTCCGGTCAGTGGAAAAGTTATTGAAGTGCATGCTGCATTAGATGATACGCCGGATACTTTGAATTCAGATCCCTATGGTGAAGGATGGCTGGTGAAAATTGAAATCTCTGATGAAGCTGAAGTGGAACAATTATTGTCTGCTGATGCGAGATCGGAAGAGCACACGTCTGAACTCCAGTCACACTGATATATCTCGTATGCCGTCT